>JAITJX010000190.1 GCA_031278765.1 Tannerella sp.
CCCGTTTTAAGAGAAAGACAAAATGCTACAGCAAATCGCAATACATGATGGAAATATCGCTGATTTTATTGTTTCTGAAACTTAATGGAGAATTATATATACTAAATTAACAATACCAAATAACTATTTATTCTTTCAATTAATTCTGTTTTCATAAAGATATTTTTAATGACAAGATAATCCCCTTTTCTTCATCTCAATTTCTGCTCTATTTTTCCAATATTCTTTTTTCCAGTTGTTAAACACCTCCCGATCAACAGGATTTTTTGAATGCGGATTTGGAAAGTAAGGATGCATTTCGACCACTGCTCTTAAATGGTTCTACTTTTGGTGATACTCAAAAAACGCCTTGCAAAGGCACGAATCCTTCCGTAAATATCCAAATGCATTTCCTAAACTATCTGTCTCTTTTCGTCATACATTTGCACAGGAACGCCGAGATAGTCCGTTATGATGGAATATTTTCTGTCTTCCGTCAGTTTTACAGCCGGACGGAAACTGCCTTCCTCAAATACTCATGTCGTGATGTTTTCCACCGGTTCTGTCTTTCTGTGTGCATTATCTCGTACTCGTCGATGATGGTTTTCGGGTGGTCTTTTTCGTCTTACGTCCACTCGTGGAGGGGCGTGTTGCCGTCCCACACCCAGCGCGTTACTTTGCCGGGAGTGAGCCAAAGGTAGCGTGAGCAGCTTCGCACACCAAAGACAGTTTTTTATGGATAAATTTACGAAATTAGCAATACGGAAATCGCACAAAAAAAGCATTGGTGTCTGTTGGAAGAAAATATTAATGATTATTTGGCACATTTTGAATGAAAAATGCAGTATAATCCCGGACTCGTTCACATTTACGACCCCGTCATGGTGGAACATAAAATCAAATATCACGAAAAAGAAATCGAACGGGCAAAGATACTGATTGTCTGAAAACAATATTTTTAGCGTAAAGGTCGGGTATTTTTGTGGTGGCAATCTGTGCGAGTAATCCAACAGCGGCTCCGTCTATAAAGTGACCAATGTTACTTGCTGGTTGTTAGAATATGGAATCGGCGTCAGCGGATCCCGGGTTTATGCGTAATTCCGCACGTTTTAATCTAAACTGATTTTGATGAAGGCCTGTTCAATAACATCGAACTGTCGCTATCCAGATACAGTACGGCGTTCTCTTTTGTGCGTAGAATGCTGGCGGGACACGGTTCGTTTATTTCTCCGTAGAGCGTGTTGTATATCGCTTGAGCTTTTGTATCAGAGGGCACGATACAAAACATGTAACGAGCTGCCGTCAACGCTGGGATGGTCAAAGTGTAGGCGTGAGTCGGCACTTCCGACAGAGAAGCGAAACAGCCGTCATTCACCTGTTGCTGCCTGCATGTGAGATCAAGATCAACGACTTTTATTAACTTCGGATCATTAAAATCTGCCACATGCGGATCATTGAATGCGATGTGTCCGTTTTCACCGATGCCGAGGCACGCTATATCAATAGGATATTTGCGAAGAAGTTCCGTATAACGCATACATTCTTCATCAATGCCATTGTTCTCATTCAGATAATGGACTAAATGAAACGGTTGTTTGTCAAAAAGACGCGTTTTAAGAAAATTCCCGAATCTTTGAGGCGCATCAAGCGGCAAACCAAGATATTCGTCCATATGGAACGCATTTATCCTGTGCCATTCAAGATTGTCGTATTTGCATAATTCTTCCAGAAATTCCTGTTGCGAAGGCGCTGAGGCAAAAACAATATTTATATATTCCTGTTTTTTAAATAGAAGCTTTATGATGCTTGTCAGATCATAGGCCGCAGCAATTCCGAGATCACGTCTTGTCTCGAATATATTAATTTTTAGAAAATCTTTTTTTAAGGTCTTGACCGGGCGGCAGTTCATGATTTAAAATTATTTAGTATTAGTTTCCCGTTTATTATAACGACTTTTATGTCGATGTTGTCATTGAATATTACGATGTCCGCATCCTTTCCTTTGGTTAAGGATCCCTTCGTTTTTTCAATCCCCATAATTCTTGCCGGCGTTGAGGTAATCATTTGGATTGTTTCTAACAAAGGCGTTTCTCCTAAGAAATTCATGACGCGCACCAGGCGGTCGGCGGTGGCAACGCTTCCTGCAAATGCAGATCTGTCCGGCAGTTTGGCTACACCGTCTTCAACAATGACCGGTTGTCCGTTTTTCAGACTTCCCAGCATGCTTAAACCCTCCGACGTTCCTGCCGCTCTCATGGAGTCTGTAATCAATGCGATTTTCTCAGCGCCTTTTATCTGATAAACTAATTTTAGAAGACTTGCCGGCAGGTGGACTCCGTCGGCAATGATCTCAACCGTCATGTCCGGAATCAGATAAGCAGCTTCAATGACGCCCGCATATCTGCGCATATTTCTACGCATAACGCCGGATGTACATGAATACAGATGTGTTACATGCGTATATCCCCATTCAAAGGCCTCAGCAACTTCTTCATAAATCGCATCCGAGTGTCCGATGGCCGGTAAGATATTAAAACGTCCGAGCGTTTCGGCAAATTCCTTACTTCCTTCTAACTCGGGAGCAGAACTCCATCTCGCAATATGTTCGGCATTTTTGAGAATCATTAAATATTCTTCTTTGTCCGGATTGCGGATATATTTTGGATTTTGCGCTCCTTTTTGATTCATGGAAAAATAAGGACCTTCCAGATGCAGTCCCATAAAAGAAGCGCCTTTTTTATTGTTTATTTTTGCTTCTTTATAAACGGAAAATGTTTGTTCCAGTTCTTCCGTTGTAGATGCGATGGTTGTAGGATATAGCGCTGTGGTGCCGTATCTTGCATGCGTTTCCGCTATTTGCAGATAAGATTCAAGGGTACCGTCCATGAAATCGTGATTGCCGGCGCCATGCGTATGTATATCAATAAAGCCCGGCGAGACATAACAACCTTTAGCATCAATTGTATGGGCGTCGGAGATTTCCTGATTGCCTTCGCTGACTTCTCTGATCTTTCCGGATTCCACATATATTGTACCGGAAACGATCCTGTTTGGAGTCAGGATTTTTCCGTTTATAATTTTAAGTTTATCCATATATTTCTTTTTTGTTTTTCCATGATGTTATTTTATGACCGTGAAATGAGTAAAACACCAGATAAACGAAACATGGAATTAATACCCAGTAAGCCTCTTTAACTCCGGCAGTATCGGCCAGTTTCCCATAAATCAACGGGAGAATGGCATTTCCGGATAACCCCATGATCAGAATGGAAGAACCTGTTTTGGTAAACCTGCCCAAATTACGTATAGCCAATGGCCAGATACCTGCATATATCAATGCATTAGGTAATCCTAATAAAAACAGGAAACAGATTGAGATTTTAATCGTATGATTTCCGAATCCGATTTCATTTGGTACGAATAATACGCATAACGACAGGATCAGTCCGGTTAAAGTGCATATCCGCAGCGCATTTGTCTGATTTATAAAATGCGGAATACAGAGTATGCCCACAATATAACCGATAATAGTAGCTGTTAATGTATAAGAAGGGAAAGCCTTTGCCTCTATCAGATCTAATCCCATCGAACCGGCATATCCGATAATTGTGTCTATTGCAATAACCTGAGAGCCTACATGAAGAAACAATGCAATGGCGCCCAGTACAAGATATGGAAATTGAAATACATTTCTCTTTCCGGCATGAGACGCTGCAATTCCTTCCGTTTCGTTTTCGGTATCAATTTCGGGTAAAACAGAAAATCGTATGAATAAACCGACAAAAACCATTATACCGCTTAGTATACTGTAAGGAAGAATAACTCTTCGGATTAATTCGTCCAGCGCTATGTTTTTGGAGATTTCGTCCATCATCGGGAGAGCGGCAAATAATTCATTGTCGGTAGCTTTTAATGTGAATGTTGCAAAAATAAGAGGCGATATAATTCCTGCAAACTTGTTGCATACTCCCATAATACTCATTCGTTGTACGGCTTTTTCTATCGGACCGATAATCGTGACATAAGGATTGGCGGCAGTCTGGAGGATAGCCAATCCCGTACCCATGATATATAATCCGATAAGGAATATCCCGTAAGTTCTGGTAAATGCAGCCGGGATAAATAATAAAGCGCCGAGCGCCAAAGCGAAGAAACCATACATGATGCCACTTTTGAATCCAACTTTTTTCAACAATATTCCTCCGGGTACGGACATGACAAAATAGGCTATATAAAAGGCAAATGTAACGAAATAGGCCTGGAAATTATTCAGTTCACATGCAATTTTAAAATAAGGAATCAATATGGCATTTACCCAAGACACAAAGCCGAATACAAAGAACATGAATGCCAGGATAATGATAGATACGATATAGATATGTTTATTATTATCTTTCATGTGTGTGTTTTTTTACTTTTTCATTGGCCGCATCCCAAATCTCATCCGTACTTACAGGAACGCCGTTTCTTCGCTTACTCTCGTCGGCAGCCTCCATAAATTTAAAGATTTCCAATGTTTCTTCCGGCGTCACGGGAGCGATCCCCGATTCAAAGAACGAAATAATGTCTTTCAATAGAGGAGTATATCCGTTGTAGTCGCCTAATGTCGTAATTCCCTTTTCCCCGAAAACGTAACCTCCATATCCTGTTTTTCCCCTGCGCAATCCGCGGAAAGAACCGATACGCGAATCAGACCAAATTCCTGTAATCAAGTCGGTATCCGCAGTATGGATACGCGTTACGGTTTTACAACCCGGACCCATCACGGTGAAAAGCGCTTCGATACCATGGATTCCATACCAGAACATGTCCGGGTGAGTCGCTTCTAACGTGCATGGGCTAAATGAATTGGCCCCCAATACCCTTCCGACCGCATCTTCATTCAATATTTTATTAATATTTGACATGTAGCGTAATGAGGATGTGGAAAAAACCGGCACATCCATATCGGCTGCCGCCTGATAAATACGGATAGCATCGCTTAAAGAAGCCGCAACAGGTTTATCAATAAAAACACGTTTCCCTGCCTTAAAAACAGGAAACGCCTGTTCCGCATGTAAACGACCGTCATTTGTTTCCAATAGAATCACATCCGTTTTTTTCAGGAGGGCTTCTATGGAATCAACAATCTCCACATTGTATTTTTTTATTTCATCTGTGTATTCGGGTATCCGTCTGTAAGCAGATTCAATCGTACGACTGCCGTACGGATATGCCGCAATCACTTTATAGTTCTTGTATTCGTCCGTTTCCGTCGTATTGAGTAACTTTGCGAATGCAGTGCTGTGCGAAGTATCCAATCCGATAATTCCCACTCTTTTCCCGCTTTCATACGTTGCGGACGCTTTCGAAAAGGCGAAGTCGGAAGCCAACCAGCCCATTCCGGTCAGGACGCCGGATTTAATAAATGTTCGTCTGTTTATCATAAGATGAGATTTTTATATAGTTGTAAATTTTTTTATCTAAGTTGCTTTTATTGCTTTATTTTTCATTCTTTTTAATCTGTCTGACGTTACAAAAATAGATATTACGTTTATCTTACGGAAATTTTATCTTTAGATTACGTTCATTTTGTCGTTTTTCATGTGCAAATGAACAACAATTAAGCCATTAAAAGTATATATTTTGCGAAATAAAATCCTCAAGAAACGTCTTTTATCCCGATAAAATTTTTTATATATTACCGAATTTCCAAATTTTGTCTACATTTGCAATCGCAACCGGGTATTATATAAAAAAGCATTATTAATCATTTATTATTTTAAACTTATGTTCAACTATGATAAAAATATTACTCTTAACAGACCTTTCGAGTGGTTATAGCAGACAGCTTTTACGGGGAGTTGTTGAATATTCCAAACGGTTCGGACCTTGGTTTTTTTATCGTATGCCTATCTATTACAGAGAGCTCTACGGCGACGAGGGAGTTGTCAACTGGGCAAAGAAATGGAGGGCAGACGCGATAATTGCTCAATTGAGCGACATCAATATGGAGGTACTCAATCAACTCGACATTCCTGTCATCGTCCAGAATTATAAAGATCGTTTCAAGAATGTTTCAAATCTTACAGGCGAATATTATTATACGGGGGCAATGGCGGCAAATTTTTTCAAGAGGAAAGGATTTAAAAATTATGCATATTATGGCGCTACCGATACGATATGGATGAGAGAGCGAGGGGAGGGATTCCGACAGAAGGCGGTAGAGAACGGCGGCAGCGTCTATATATACGAAGAACAGACCGAAACGAAACAGGAGGAATGGAGTTTTAACGCTAAGGCCGTAAGTGCATGGTTGATTGACTTGCCAAAACCGGTAGCCCTTTTTGCCTGCGACGATTATTTTGCACTTCAAATCACTGAAGTTTGTAAAATGTATAATATCAATGTTCCCAACGACATATCCATACTTGGAGTTGATAATGACGAATTATTGTGCAGTATTTCGGACCCTAATCTGTCATCAATAGAATTGGATATTGTTAACGGGGGATATGAGGTCGGGAAGTTAATCCATATGTTTATCAATAAAAAAATAAAACCTCCCGTCGATATTACTATCAGACCCGTACGCATCGTAGAAAGGGAATCGACAAAAAAATACGTAGTCAATAATAAGTATATCGAGAAACTGCTGGATTATATTGAAAACAATTATATGAATCCGATCTCGGTCGGAGATTTGGCGGATATAGTTCCCTATTCGCGAAGAGTTTTGGAAAAGCGTTTTAAGGAAGAGACCGGAATTACAATTTATCAACACCTCCTGCATGTACGGATTGACAAGTTCTCGGAACTGCTGATAAATTCGGACATGTCTCTTGTCGAAGCAGCCTACGACGCCGGATTTAACGATTATAAGAATGTATCCAGGATATTTGCAAAAGAAAAAAATCTCACCCCGTATCAATTTAGAAAGATGCAAAAAAAGTAATTCCTCCTCAAATTATTACATCCTTATTTGCCGTTACGGCAGATTGTATTCGGTATGTATGATCGTAACGATATTATATTTCAGGTTCCCATCTCGGCTCGTAACTCCGATTCCAATACCGTTGCGCTTCATTGTCGTTTATAATATGACCGTTATTCGGATTGATTTCAAGCATGTGTCCCGTGCGGAGTGAGATATTGGCTAACTGCATCAATAAGGTACATTTATGTCCGGCTTCCACAGTCATATTCAGCGGAACGCCTTTTTGGATACCGTCGAAGAAATTAAGAATATGGATAGTGTCTAAGTGTTGAGCGGGACTGACAGTATTTTGCGCATTGATTTCAACATCGCTTTGTACGTCTTTAATTAATTTGTTTTTCTTGTCGAAGATTTTATAGTCGTTACCACCCGATATATACAAACTGCCGCCCTCTCCGTAGAAAATCACTCCTACGGGACTGTTTTCAATCAGTTTCCCGTTACAACTGTGTCCTTCCCACAGGAGCGATGCCTCATTGCCAAATTCCAGGCTTACCGTTTGCGTATCGGGGGTTTCCCAGTCGTCCTTATAATAGTATCTGCCGCCTGTCGAACTGACTTTGGTAGGATATTTGAGATTCATTCCCCAGCATAGCAGGTCAATCATATGAGTTCCGTTGTTAAGCGATTCGGCAGTGCCCCAGCGCCAGAACCAGTGCCAGTTGTAGTGCACGATATTATCTTTGTATACGGTACGAGGAGCAGGTCCTTGCCATAAGTCCCAGTCCAGCCATTGGGGTACGGCCGTAACTTTACCGACGCCGATGCTCTGACGGTCATTTACGTACCAACTTTTACCGAAATGCACTTTGCCTATGACGCCCTCCCGTATCTGTTGTATGGCTTCTATTATTTTTGGCCACGAGCGACGCTGCGTACCTGTTTGTACTACCTTACCGTATTTTGCGGCGGCTTCTATCAGTATTTCGCCTTCACGAGGGCAATAACTCACCGGTTTTTCGAGATACACATGTTTTCCTGCCTGTAAAGCAAGTAAGGCTGCAGGCGTGTGCCAATGGTCGGGCGTAGCAATCACGACCGCATCGACTTGTTTGTCTTCAAGCGCTCTGCGGATATCTCTTTCTCCCTTCGGCGCTCGTGTTTGCAGGGTCTCCACATTGTGAATACATCTTTCGATAGCGCGTTTGTCCACATCACAAATAATATTCACTTCACAGGATTTCTGTCGTGCAAAATTGTTTGCCAAAGCATTACCTCGACTGTTGACGCCCATCATCATCACATGGATACGATCGTTAGCTCCGATAATACGACTGTAGCTTGAAGCGCCAAACCCCGGCAGCGCTCCTCCGATGGTTAATCCCAATGCGCCGATGCCGGTCTTTTTAATAAATTTCCTTCTACTGTTGTCCATACATATTTTTATTTTATGTCGTTATTTTATTTGCAAAGTAATCGTTATATTGATTTTTAGAAGGGCTAATTTACGAAATATAATTCTCAAAAAACGTTCATTTATTTTATATTACCGTCCTTTCGTGTGTGTGTTTGTTAAATCCTTTTCGTCAGTTCTTCTTCGCTTATGACTGTCAGAACATTATTTCCTTCCGGAGTGATTCCATGGTTTTCAATCGAGAACAGCGATGCTACCATTAATTCCGTTTCTTCGCTCGAGAGTGGTTTGCCGGCTTTGATTGCCATTGATTTGGCCAGAGAGAGAGCTAATTTCTCCCTTTTCTTCCCTGTCGTTTTAATGTTTGAATCCATTGCTGCCGACAGGATTTCCTTCAGTGTTTTCGCTACGTTCGTCCCTTCCATATCCGATGGCACGGCATTGATTGAAAATGTATTCCCCCCCATGCTTTCCAGCTCGAATCCCGCATATTTCAATTCGTCCGTCAATGACGACAGAACGGAAACCTCGGCAACCGTCAGTTCTATCAGTTCCGGAAAAAGCAGTTTCTGCGACGATGCGCTTTTGTTTTGTATCCTTTCCAGGTATTTCTCATACAGTATTCTCATACTTGCCCGGTAGCGGTCGATGATTACCAACCCCGACTTTAGAGAAGTTATAATGTATTTGTTTTTTAACTGGAAACATGAATTTTCCCCTTTCCCGACGTTTTCCGCGAAGAGACTTTCTTCCGGAACGGGCAAGGAGGCTTTCTGGTTTAGAAAATTATCATATAATGTTTTCCAGTCGTCGCTCGGTCGCTTGTTTCCTGTTTCGTTAAAGGGGTTATAATTTTTGTTCAGGTCGAGCTTCGGCACGCTGCTATATGTCTCATTATGGGCAGGATTATAAACGGGGATATCAATCAATGCTTTCTTGTCGAAATCAATGGTCGGAACGGCATTTGATTTTGCCAGCGATTCGCGAACGGTTGAATATAAGATTTGAAAAACGGCTCTTTCGTTTTCAAACTTTACTTCCGTCTTTGTAGGGTGGATATTTACGTCTATCGTAGCGGGCGAGAGCGTAAAGTATATCATATAATCGGGCATTTCACCTGCCGGAATCAGGTTTTCGTATGCCTGTACGACGGCTCTGTGAAAATAAGGATGGCGCATGTATCGCCCGTTCACAAAGAAATATTGCTGACAACCCCGCTTTTTAACCGCATCGAGCGTCCCCGTGAAACCGGTAATTTTCACGATTGAAGTTTCGGTTTCGAGGGGTAGCAGTTTTTTATTGAATCCTTTGCCGAAGACATCCAGGATTCTTTGTTTCAACGCTCCTGTCGGCAATTCGTATATTATTGAATCGTTATGTCGTAAAATAAATGAAACCTGCGTATTGACAAGTGCGACTCGTTCAAATTCGGTAAGAATATTACGAAATTCCGTTTCGTTTGATTTCAGAAATTTCCTGCGCGCCGGCACATTATAGAACAGATTTTTTACGGAAAACGCGCTTCCCTCTTTACAGGCGTCGGCCAAAACGCTTTCCGTCTCCGAGCCGGAAATAGAGATGAGCGTACCGATTTCTTTTCCTTTCGGGCGGGTACGCAGTTCGACCTGCGCCACAGCCGCAATCGAAGCCAGCGCCTCGCCGCGAAACCCCATCGTACGAAGAGAAAACAAGTCGTCAACAGACGAAATCTTGGATGTGGCATGACGTTCAAAGGCCATACGGGCGTCGGTTTCCGACATACCCTTGCCGTCGTCAACCACCTGGATCAATGTCCGTCCGGCGTCTTTTATATTTACGGTAATGTTTTTGGCGCCGGCGTCTATCGAATTTTCAATTAACTCCTTCACCACAGACGACGGACGCTGGATAACTTCTCCGGCTGCTATCTGATTGGCAATATGATCAGGCAATAAATGTATTATGTCGCTCATAAGATTTTTGTTTCTGTTTTCTTCAAAAGTGTGCGAAGATACTTATTTTTTCTTCAAACAAAAAATAAGTCGGTATGATTTCGTAACTTTGCAAAGTCTATAAATTGATATTTTTATGAACATTAAAGATTTAATTAACCCTGAAAATTTTTTCCTGATAGCAGGACCATGTGTTATTGAAGGAGAAAAGATGGCTTTGAACATTGCCGAAAGAATCGTGCAGATAACCGGCAAGCTGCAAATTCCCTACATTTTCAAAGGCTCATATCGTAAAGCCAACCGTTCGAGAATAGATTCGTTTACGGGAATCGGAGATGAGAAGGCGCTGAAAATATTAAGAAAAGTGGGCGAAACGTTTGATATTCCAACGCTCGCCGATATTCATGAACCCTGCGAAGCGGCATGGGTATCCGAATATGTTGATGTTTTGCAGATCCCGGCTTTTTTGTGTCGTCAGACCGATTTGCTCCTTGCTGCCGCTAAAACCGGAAAAACGGTGAATATTAAAAAAGGACAGTTCCTGGCCCCCGAATCCATGCAATTTGCAGCGCGTAAGATTGTAGATGCGGGAAATCGGGATGTGATGCTGACGGAACGCGGTACTACTTTCGGTTATACGGATTTGGTTGTTGATTTCAGAAGTATTCCGAGAATGAAGCAATTTGGTTTTCCGGTGGTCACGGATATTACCCATTCATTACAACAGCCCAACCAGGCGTCGGGAGTATCGGGCGGACTGCCGGAACTGATTGAAACGATTGCAAAAGCCGCGATTGCAGTTGGTTGCGACGGACTCTTTGTTGAAACTCATCCCGACCCGCCTAATGCCAAGTCGGATGCTGCGAATATGCTTTGTTTGGATTTGCTTGAAGGATTGCTTGAAAAATTGGTGCGGATAAAAAAAGCTATCCTCTTCGACTGACTTTTCGCAAGCGTTCTTCGTCGATGATTTTGATTTTTCGGCCATCCATGGCGATTATATGCTCGGCAGCAAACATGGAAAGTGTGCGGATGGCATTGGAGGTGGTCATATTTGAGAGACTTGCAAGGTCTTCGCGCGAAAGGTAAATGCTCAGCGTAGCGCCGTCTTTTTCCAGTCCGTAACTGTCGCGCAAGAATATCAGAGATTCGGCCAAACGTCCGCGGATATGCTTTTGTGTCAGGTTCACGGTTCTTTCGTCCGCAATACCCAAGTCCACGGAAAGTTGATGTATGAAAAACATTGCCAGATCCGGATTGCCGTATATCAGTTCGTTCACGGTTTTAAGCGGTATTACGCATACGGTGGATGATTCGAATGCCTGGGCATTGGTGAGATATTTCTCGCCTGCAAAGGCCGCTCGGTATGCAAAATACTGTATAGGGCGGATGATTCGGACAATTTGGCTTCGCCCGCCAACGCCGTCTTTTGTTATTTTTACTTTGCCTTTGAGCAGGCACATCATATTCTTAGGCTCCTCTCCCTCGCAATACACCATGTCGTTTTTCCTGTATGTTTGAATCCTTGCATTAGTACGCAATACTTCGCGCTCGCCGTTTTTCAGAACGCGCCATACTTCCGACAGGCTGGTCGAGAAATCTATAATTTTATTTTCGGTTTTACTTGTCACAATTGTTTATAACATATTTTCAGCGTACAAAATTAATATATTTTTTCAAATTGCGCATCATTTTTCTTGAAAAGTGTCGGAAAAATAAGATCGGGGATGAAGTGTGAACCAGGTTAGCCTGAAGTATGAAACCAAACGAAGTGAAGCAATCCGGATACTGCGCAGGTTGCCGGATTGCTTCACTTCGTTCGCTGGAGACGGGGGATGGCCGCACACGCTCAAGAGGACGGTCGCTTTTTGACAT
>JAITJX010000194.1 GCA_031278765.1 Tannerella sp.
TATATATGACATGGTTAATAACTTATTATTACGATGCAAAGGTAATACTTTTTTTTGATTCACAAATATTTATTAACCTTTTTTAGCCTCGTTATTAACCTTATTTCTCCAATTTAGGGTATAGGGGATGCTTTTGCTTTTTTGTTACCTCTTTATGATTCTCCGATTTTATTTATCCCTTTCTGAATTGCTGGCATTTTTATGCGTTTGTGTGTAATGTGATAATTTAATGCTATCTTTGTCGTGAAAAACAATTATCTGTTACATTAATACAAATGATTATGTTGATGAAAAAGAAATTATACTGTTTATTGTATGCCGTCCTGCATTGCAGCATCGTAACATGGGCAGAAACAGACAGACAAACGTTTATTTATTCGGTCAAAGACGGCGATACGCTTCGACTGGACAGGTATGAATCGCCGCAGATTGCGGGGCAGAAACCGTGTATCATCTTTGTTTTCGGCGGAAGTTTCATGCGCGGCAATCGTGACGGAGCAGGATATGTATCTTTCTATGAATATTTTGCAAATCAGGGTTATACTGTCGTCGCCATCGATTACCGGCTCGGACTGAAAAACATCCGAACAGAAATAAATACAAGACAAAACAGGTTGAAGATGTTCAATGCTTTTGCAGATCTTTTTGAAAAGACGATTTCGATGGCCGTCGAAGACCTTTTCGATGCCACCCGTTTCGTAATCGAACATGCAGCCGAATGGAATATTGATACGCGCCGCATCACGTCGTGCGGTTCGAGTGCAGGAGCCATTACAGCGTTGCAAGGCGAATACGAGATTTGCAACCGCACGCAACGAACAGCCATATTACCCGAAGGTTTCAATTATGCAGGCATAATATCTTTTGCCGGATGTATTTTCAGCAGTGGCAAGATGAAGTGGAACGCAAAACCGGCGCCGATTCTGTTTTTCCACGGCGACGCAGACAAGAACGTCCCATACGACAAAATAAAATTCCTGCAATTTGGCTTATATGGCCCCAAACAACTTGTGAAACAGTTAGACGAGATGCAAACGCCGTATTATTTTCACATGTTCGAGAATGCAGAACACGAAATTGCAAATATTCCCATGCGTCAACACTTGGACGAAATAAAACTGTTTCTGGATAAATTTGTAGACGGCAAGGCCGATATACGTCTGAATACAACCGAAACCGCCGCAGGCAAGCCGGAACTGAAAAAAAAGATTAAACTGAAAGATTGCCTGAAAGCAAACTTTAACTATTAAAGACTCTCAGACCAATTTCTTCTTGTTACTTTCTCCTGTAAATTTTGTATAACATTTTTATCCATCGTACGTAGTTTTGAAAAATTTCATGTATCTTTGTAACATTTTTGATAGATTATAAACAACAAATATGAAAAAATTATTATTTTTATTTATGTTAATGTTAACGAACTGTATGAATAAAACAGCCACGAAAGAAAAAGGGGCTGCAATCGACTATACAGTAGACAAATTTGCCGATATCGAGGTATTAAGATATGAAGTGCCTGATTTTGATTCTCTTTCATTGCAACAAAAGCAACTTCTTTATCATCTCTCCGAAGCAGCGTTGATGGGACGCGACATTCTTTTTGACCAGAATAACCGTTTCAACCTTGCCGTTCGCCGTGCGTTAGAATCTATTTATCGGGATTATACAGGCGATCGCAATGATGATCAATTCAAAGCGCTCGAAACATATTTAAAACAAATTTGGTTTGCCAACGGAATGCATCATCACTACGCCGAAGATAAATTTACACCTGCATTTACGAAAGATTTCTTTGTGCAATGTATTAATAATGAAGATCTCGCAAAACTTCCTTTACGCACGGGACAAAGCGTGGAACAATGGCTACAGGAAATTACGCCGGTGATATTCGACCCGGATGTAATGCCCAAACGCACAGTTCAAAGTGGAGATGGCGATATTTTGCTGGCTTCATCCAACAATTATTACGAAGGCGGCGTTACCCAAAAAGAAGCCGAAACATTTTATGCAAAAATGAAAACTCCAAATGATTCAACGCCGATTTCATACGGATTAAATAGCAGATTATCGAAAGAAAGCGGGAAACTGGTAGAAAAAGTATGGAAAATTGGCGGACTTTATTCGCAAGCAATCGAAAAAATCGTAAGCGAATTGCAAAAGGCTACACAATTTGCCGAAAATGATAAACAAAAATTTGTTATCGAAAAACTTATTGACTATTATCAAACCGGTGACTTGAAAACATTTGACACTTATGCTATTCTTTGGGTTGGAGACATTGATTCACAGGTAGATTTTATTAACGGATTTACGGAAACATACGGCGACCCGCTCGGTCTGAAAGCAAGCTGGGAATCGGTCGTAAACTTCAAAAATATCAGCGCAACCAAGCGTGCAAAAATTATTAGCGAAAATGCACAATGGTTTGAAGACAACTCGCCTATCGCCCCTTGTTTCAAGAAAAAAGAAGTTACGGGCGTAAGCGCTAAAGTAATAACAGTAGTTATGCTTGGTGGCGACTGCTATCCGGCAACGCCTATCGGTATCAATCTCCCAAATGCAAACTGGATTCGTGAACGATACGGTTCAAAATCGGTTACGATAGAAAACATTACGGAAGCATACGACAAAGCGTCCGAAGGCAACGGATTCAGAGAAGAATTTGTGCAAAGCAGCAAAGAACTTGACCTGATAAAAAAATACGGAGTAATAACGGATAATCTGCATACCGACCTGCACGAATGTCTCGGACACGCTTCGGGAATTTTGCTCCCGGGTGTAGACCCCGATATTCTGGGCGCTTACAGTTCAACCCTCGAAGAAGCGCGCGCCGACCTTTTTGCACTTTATTATCTTGCCGATAACAAACTGATCGAACTTGGACTTCTCGATAATTCCGAGGCCTACAAGGCTGAATATTACAAATATGTTATGAACGGTTTGATGACGCAATTGGTTCGCATTCAACCGGGTAAAAATGTTGAAGAAGCGCACATGCGTAACCGCCAGATGATTGCAAAATGGGTATATGAAAAGGGGCAACCGGAAAACGTAATTTCCTTTGAGAAAAAAAACAGTAAAACATATGTAAAAATAAATGATTATCAGAAACTTCGTAAACTTTTCGGCGAATTGCTCAAAGAAGTTCAACGTATAAAGAGTGAAGGCGATTTCGATGCAGGAAAACAGCTTGTTGAAGATTACGGTGTTAAAATAGATAATACACTTCATGGCGAAATACTTGAACGCTACGCCAAACTAAATCTTGCACCATATAAAGGCTTTGTAAATCCGGTGATGAAAGAAATCAAAAACGATAAAGGCGAAATAATAGATATAACGCTTGACTATACGGAAGAATATCCTGCTCAAATGTTGCGTTACAGCAAAGATTATTCTTTTTTACCGACATACAATTAGAATTTTCCATACATTTGTTCGTTATCCATTTTTCAAACAGCAAAATAATGAATCAATCGACCGGGATTGCCGAAAAACTGCGTAAAACGTTTTCCGAATACCTTAAAAATAACAAGTTAAGAAATACGGCAGAACGTGATGCGATTTTTTCTAAAATTTGCAATACGAAGACTCTTTTTACGCTTGAAATGATATGGCAACAACTTGAAGACGAGAATTTTCATGTCAGTCGTGCTTCGGTTTATAATACAATAGAACTTCTGCTCGGTTCAAAAATCGTTGTCAGACGTCAATTTGCATATACGCAGGTCTTTTACGAACTGAAGCATTTGTCGGACAAGCATTATTATGTTGTCTGTACGAACTGCGGAACGGTATGCAGTATTAAAAATGAAAAACTTAACAGTATTTTATTAGGATACAAAATACAAAAATTCACAACCGAATATTATTCCTTGAATTTCTACGGAATATGTTCAAAATGTAAATACAGAAAAATTAGAGAAGAAATTAAAAAAAAGAGAAAAGGTTAAAATTATGAAAAAAGTAGACGTATTATTAGGTCTTCAATGGGGAGACGAAGGAAAAGGTAAAGTGGTAGATGTATTAACACCCAATTATGATATCATTACACGTTTTCAAGGCGGGCCAAATGCAGGTCATACGCTCGAATTTAATGGTGAGAAATACATCCTTCGCTCCATTCCGTCAGGGATTTTTCAGGGTGGAAAAATAAATATTATTGGAAACGGCGTTGTGATTGATCCGATACTTTTTAAAGAAGAGGCTGTCAGTCTTGCAGCAAATGGCCACAATATCGTTAATCAATTATATATATCAAAAAAGGCTCATCTGATAATGCCTGCACACAGGTTTCTCGACGCAGCAAACGAAGCGGCAAAAGGAACAGGCAAAATAGGTACGACAGGCAAAGGAATAGGACCGGCCTATACAGATAAAATCAGTCGTAACGGATTGAGAACAGGCGATTTATTGCATGATTTCGATAAAAAGTACACAACAGCAAAATTACGGCACGAAAACATGCTCCACGCTATGGACTACGCATACAACATTGCCGAACTTGAAGCAGAATGGTTCAAAGCACTCGAATATCTGAAAAATTTCAAATTTATTGACAGCGAACATGTTATAAATGAATTTCTACAAGAAGGCAAAACGGTTTTGGCAGAAGGCGCACAAGGTACGATGCTTGATGTTGACTTCGGCTCATATCCTTATGTAACGTCCTCAAATACAATTTGTTCCGGCTGCTGTACAGGGCTTGGTATTGCGCCGCAAAATATCGGTGAAGTTTACGGTATTTTCAAGGCCTACTGTACCCGTGTCGGCGAAGGACCTTTCCCGACCGAACTGAAAGATGAAACAGGCGAACGAATGTGCTCGCGCGGACATGAATACGGCTCGGTAACAGGACGTAAACGTCGATGCGGCTGGATAGACACTGTTGCGTTGCGCTATGCTATTATGATTAATGGCGTTACGAAACTTATCATGATGAAAAGCGATGTACTTGACACATTTGATACAATCAAGGTTTGTATAGCATACCGTATTAACGGCAAAGAAACTGCACGTTTCCCATTTGAAGTAGCGGAAGTAAAAATAGAACCCATCTATGCTGAAATAGACGGCTGGAAAACCGACATGACAAAGATGAAAAACCAAGATGAGTTCCCAAAAGAATTTAATGTGTATCTGACGTTTCTCGAAGAAACGCTTGGAGTACCGATTTCGATAGTTTCGGTCGGTCCGGACAGAGAGCAAACAATTGTAAGATGATTTTTGGCAAGATTTTTGTCTTTTTAATTCATAAAATTTAGATAATAACTCATAATTCAAAAATAAATATGATAGCAACAACACCTTCGGCTTGGATACTTTTCGGTGCGATAGCGCTGATTAGTTGGTTAATTTCTGCAAATCTGCAAAGAAAATTCAAGAAATACTCACAAATACCGCTGCCTAACGGCATGAGCGGCAAAGACGTCGCAGAAAAAATGTTGCGTGACAACGGAATATATGACGTACAGGTTACGCATGTTGCCGGCCATTTGACCGACCATTTCAATCCTTTGACGAAAACGGTAAATCTTAGCGAATCGGTATACAGTCAGCGCAATGTAGCAGCGGCGGCCGTTGCGGCGCACGAGTGCGGACACGCACTTCAACATGCGCACGCTTATGCACCGCTTAAAATGCGTTCTGCACTTGTGCCGGCAGTCAATTTCTCGTCAAACATCGTTCAATGGGTACTTCTTGGCGGCATGCTTATACTTGAGAAATTCCCGCAGCTGATGTTGAGCGGCATCATTCTTTTTGCACTGACTACGCTGTTCAGTCTCGTCACTTTGCCGGTTGAAATCAATGCAAGTCAGCGTGCAATTGCATGGCTCGGCAACGCAGGCATCACAAATATCCAAACGGCTGGAATAGCCCGTTCGGCACTCCGTTCGGCAGCATATACATACGTTGTTGCAGCGCTCGGTTCGCTCGCTACGCTGTTTTATTACATAATGATCTTTATGGGGCGCAGAGACAGATAACTTTTCAACTCTTAATATAAAGGATGAAGCCATCAATTCCAAAAGGGACACGCGATTTCTCGCCTGTTGAAATGGCAAGGCGAAATTACATATTCGATACCATTCGAGAAGTGTACAAACTGTATGGTTTTGAACAGATAGAAACACCTTCGATAGAAAATCTCTCCACATTGACGGGAAAATACGGCGAAGAAGGAGACCAACTGCTGTTTAAAATACTCAATTCGGGTGATTTCATGCGTAAAACGAATCCCGAAGACTTGGAAAACAGGGATTTGCCGCGACTGACCCATCAGATGTGTGAAAAAGGATTGCGATACGATTTGACCGTTCCTTTCGCAAGATATGTTGTAATGCACCGTAATGATATCACATTTCCATTCAAACGTTTTCAAATTCAGCCTGTCTGGCGTGCCGACCGTCCGCAAAAAGGACGCTATCGCGAGTTTTACCAGTGTGACGGTGATGTGACAGGTTCCGATTCACTGCTTAACGAAGTTGAGTTTATTCAGATTATTGACGAAGTTTTCAGTCGTTTCGGAATAAACGTTTGCATTAAAATCAACAACCGTAAAATTCTGTCGGGAATAGCCGAAATGATTGGCGAGACTGACAAAATTACAGATATTACGGTTGTCATCGACAAAATAGATAAAACAGGTTTAGATAACGTAAACAAGGAGCTTGTAAGCAAGGGAATATCGGAACAATCTGTCGCGCTTTTGCAACCTGTTTTGCTGTTGAAAGGTAACAACAGAGAAAAACTTTCCATACTGAAAGAATCGTTAAAAAATTCCGTTACAGGCCTTAAAGGCATCGAAGAAACGGAATATATTCTCGGTTTCACGGATAAGTTAAGTTTAAAAGCTATAGTAGAAGTCGATTTAACGCTTGCGCGCGGTCTGAATTACTATACAGGTACGATTTTTGAAGCAAAAGCCCTTGATGTAGAAATGGGCAGTATAACAGGAGGCGGTCGATATGACGATTTGACAGGACTTTTCGGTTTGGACGGCATATCGGGCGTGGGAATTTCATTCGGAGCAGAGCGTATCTATGATATATTAAATCAATTAAATCTGTATCCTGCCGATTCTCTAAAAACCACACAACTGCTGTTCGTCAATTTCGGAGAAAAGGAAGTGGCCAGCATATTACCGATTATCAATAAAGTACGTCAAGCAGGAATAAGAACCGAATTATACCCCGAAGCCGCAAAAATGAAAAAGCAAATAAGTTATGCAGACATCAAAAAAATTCCGTTTGTTGCAATAGCAGGGGAAAATGAAATTACAGAAAACACTATTATGCTCAAAGACATGACGACAGGAAAACAAAAGTCCGTACATGTCGAAGACTTGATGAACCTTTAATAAAGTGTTGCCTTTACTGAGAATTTCATGCTATCTTTGCCTTTTTGAAAAACAGTGATATGGAAATAGCAGCGTTGGTTTCGGGCGGAGTTGACAGTTCGGTAGTCGTTCATATATTGAAAGAAGCCGGATATGAGCCGGTTATTTTCTATATCCGTATCGGAATGGAAGGCAAAGCCGGCTATGTTGATTGTCCTTCGGAAGAGGATATTGAGATAACTTGTCATGTGGCGAAAAAATACGGTTGCCGGATGGAGATTGTATCTTTGCATGAGGAATATTGGGAAAAAGTTGTCGGTTATACGATAGCATCGATAAAGCGCGGTTTGACGCCGAACCCGGACATGATGTGCAACAGATACATAAAATTCGGTTGTTTTGAAGATAAATGGGGGCGGGATTTCGATAAAATAGCTACCGGACATTATGCAACGACAGCCGAAATTGACGGGAAAATCTGGCTGTCAACGGCCAAAGATCCGGTTAAAGATCAGACCGATTTTCTTGGACAGATCACCAGTTTGCAAATAGCCAAGCTGATGTTTCCCATCGGTCATCTAATGAAAAACGAAGTAAGGGAAATTGCCGGTAATCAAAATCTTCCGAGTGCAAAACGCAAAGACAGCCAGGGAATATGCTTTCTCGGTAAAATCAATTACAATGATTTCATAGAAAGATATTTAGGACGAAAAGAAGGCACTATTGTCGAATTTGAAACGGGAAAGAAAATCGGCGTACACAACGGTTACTGGTTTCATACAATAGGGCAGCGTAAAGGGTTAGGAATGAGCGGAGGTCCCTGGTTCGTAATCCAAAAGGATATCGAAAATAATATTATTTATGTATCAAAGGGCTATGACCCCGAAACGCAATATGGAAGAATTATTAACATACAGGGACTTAATTTTATAACCGAAGATATTTGGGGACAATTCGACGACAAAAAGGAAATAACTTTTAAAATTAGGCATACTCCCGAATTTACAAAAGGACTTGTCTGCAGAAAAGGTGATTTATACACCATCGAAAGCGAGGAAAAAATACAGGGAATTGCAGCAGGACAATATGCTGTTGTTTACGACAAAGATCATCACTTGTGTTATGGCAGCGGAATGATAATATGAAACGGATTTGCAAATAAAAATAATTTTTATTACCTTTGTTTCAAATTTTTCAAGTATAGGTTATGCGTAAATGGTTGAAACGGATGTGTATTATTTTTCTGGTACCTGTAATATTATTTCTTTTGGTCTCAGCGCTTTTTTATATTCCCGCCGTACAGAATGCCGCCGTGGGAGTTACTGCGGGATATTTATCTGAAAAGTTTCGTATGGAAATCAGGATCGAAAATGTCCGGGTGGCATTTCCATTTCATTTCTCGGCAAGGAATTTTTATGCCGTAAACCGGAGCAATGATACGTTGTTTATGCTCGGCAAGCTTACTGCCCGTGTGAGGCTGCGACCGCTATTAAGAGGAAATATTTCCGTGAGGGGCATTACTCTGGAAAAACTGAAAATAAACACTTCCGGATTGCTTGACAACATATTGATCAAGGGAGAAATCGGGGAAGCCTGTCTTGACGCCGCCTTCGTTCTCCCCACAGAGAAAACGGCGCTTATCAGCAGATTTGAGTTGCAGAACGCCGATATTGATTTCTGTTATTGCGATACGGCAGCGAAAGACACGACTCCCACGACGACAGACTGGCGCATTGAACTGGGACGAATTAAATTCCGAAACGTCCATTTTTCGTGTGCTATACCTCGTGACTCAATATTTATTGATGCCGAAATAAAGCAGGCCGGGTTGAAAGACGGTCTCGTTGATTTGGAAAAAGAAATGTACAAGGTGCTGGATTTTAATACGGAGATTACAATGTTGCAATATTCTGCCGATACGGCCGCATCTCCTCCACATTTCGATGGAAAGCATTTGTGGCTGGATGATTTGAAACTTTCTCTGAACTCATTCACGTACAACAATACAAATGATTTTCGGGCTATCCTGCGGGCATTTTCCGTCAGGGAAAAGTCAGGCTTATACCTAAAAAACATGGAAGGAATCATCATTTCCGATACATCCGGCCTCAGTATTCCCGCTTTTGAGGCAATAACAGACCATTCGCACTTGCAAATAGACGCATCTATTCCATGGAGTATTATAAATAATTGCGAACCGTGTCGCGAGCCGATATTGCTGGCAGTGAACGGTCATCTTGGGAAACAGGATGTCATGCTCCTCTTTGCCGGCGCTTCGGAAGACTTTCGCGAATCATATCCGGATGAAGACCTGACTATCGACGCTGTTGTAAGCGGAACATCAAGATCATTAATCGTCCGTCACATAGACCTCCGCATGACTTCGCGTATAAACATGCACCTGGAAGGCATGATAAACAATGTATTGAAAGACAGTATCCGTACGGGCAATCTGGCGCTGGACATTCGTACAGGCAATCTGGAATTTCTCTCTTTATTCCTGCATCCGGATATGAGGACCCGTTTCCGGATACCCGACATTATGCACCTCAACGGGAACGTGAAAGTAAACGGTGGGGTTTACACAACCGACCTGACTTTCGAGGAACAGTCGGGGGAAGTCTGTTTGTCGGGTAAATATAATGTCTGGAATGAAAACTACGAATTACACCTCGTTATCGACAGTTTGCGCCCCGTCCGTTTTATGCCCGAAGATTCGCTGCTCCTGCTTAATGGCTCGCTACGTGCGGCAGGTAAAGGTATTGATATATTCAATAAACGTACCAAAGGCGAAATAAAAGCGGACATCACGGACATGCACTTCACAAATTATCGCCTGACAGACTTGTCATTAAACGCAACGTTGCAGGATAATGCACTGGAAGTCGAAGCTGCAAGCGATTCCCCGCAGTCAAAAGGAGAAATCGTATTCAAAGGCACAGTAAAGGAAAACGATGTACGTGGAATATTAACGGTACGAATGGATACGCTCGATCTGAAAGGATTGAATCTGTCAGATTCGGCGTTTTCGGCATCATTTAAAATAATTGCCGAACTGGAAACAGACCTGAAACGAAAACATACGCTCGATATCATGCTTGACAGTCGAAACCTGACAATAGATCAACAACAGATTCGTTCCAGTCAGATGGCGCTATCGTTCCTTTGCGAAGAAGATACGGTAAGAGCCGGTTTCAATACCGGCGACCTGAATATCGCCCTCACGGGTAATGCCGATCCGGTAACTTTGGCCGGCAAGTTTCGCAAACTCTCGGAACAGGTCATTGCTCAGTTCAAAAAAGATTCCATGATTGATATTCGCACGTTACAGCCTGATTTTCCGGATATGACCTTCTATGCCGGTTCCGGAAACGATAACCTGCTTTACGATATTCTGCAGGAATACAATATTTTTTATGAAGCATTTTCGATTGATGCAACCGTATCGCCCGTGACAGGATTGGATGCCGACGGCATTCTGCTGGCGCTCGTTGTGGATACGTTCAAAATTGATACTTTCCGCGTAAATATCTGGCAAGACACGCTCGGATTGCGTTATAATGCCGGCATCCGGAAAAATCGTTTTAGAAACCAGGAACCTTTCAAAGCCTCTGCAAACGGGTATCTATATAACAGAGAAGCCGATATCTCCGTTTCATATATAAACCGTTACAACGAAAAAGGCCTGGATTTAGGCATCAATCTAAAAAAAACGACCGGAAGTTTCAATTTCCATCTGTACCCCCGAAATGTAGTACTGGGTTTCATCCCCTTCACACTTAACGACAATAATTTCTTCAAGTTCGGGAATATTCAAGAAATGGAAGCGGATATACATCTGGAAGGAAACGACAACGCTTCGTTCCGGATATATTCGGACAGGGTGGACAGCACAAGTGCAATGAAAGAAATGACGGTCGAACTCAATCACATAAACATTGAAAAAACAGCAGCGGGATTTACCACTTTCCGCTCGTTGAAAGGAATATTAAATGCAATGCTGCGATACCGTCCAGACGGGAAATCATACATGATCATGGCCGAAGGCAGCCTGGACAGTTCGTACCATGAAAACGGCCGTATCGGCGAAATGCTTTTCAACGCAACGTATATGCCGGTCGATAATAATAAATACCAGATAGATTTTCACGCTTTCCACAACATGAGCGAGTTTGCCGCCTTGTCGTTGATGTATGCGTTCGGCCACAACAAAACCCTGCTTGACGGTGTTTTTACTGTCGATCACCTGCCTTTAAAAATGGCAGGACCCTTCCTGCCCGGCAATTTGATAAAACCGGACGGATACATAAATGGGAGTTTCAATATCGGGGGAACAAATGTAAAACCGCTTGTCAGCGGAAGTTTAAAATTTGACAGCGTTTCAATTTTAGCCGTTCCTTCCTCTACGCATCTTACGTTTGAAAACAGGGAAATTACGGTAAAGAACAACGTTATTGACATAGACAGATTGAAGGTATTTGCAAAGAATACGCCTTTCGTTATCCATGGGAATATAAATGCGACAAACATAAACCTCCCGACCGTAAACATCAATATATCCGGTTCGAATCTTCCCCTGATGGATGCAAAGAATACGTCCGGTCGCATGGTTTACGGCAAACTGTTTGCAGACATAAACACAACAATTACAGGTTACTTGCAATCGTTGCGCATAAGAGGCAACCTGAACATACTCGGAAAATCAAACATGACTTATGTAATGCCCGGTGCAACGTTCGTAACGCAAGATGGGTTTAACAATATCGTGAAGTTCACCTATTTTTCCGATACGTTACCCGAACGAAACCGACGCACTAGAAACTTTGCCGGACGTTCCCGTGTAGCAGCAGCCATGAGCGGTAACGACATCTTTTTCTCCATTCGCATAGAACCACTCGTATGGTTTAATATTGACATGGACGAGGAAAAAAAGAATTATGTAAAAATGAAAGGTGGAGGAGATTTGGCGTTTCATTATACCCCGCAGGGCGACATGCTGTTGAACGGGAGATACATATTGTCGGACGGCAATATCCGTTATAATATCCCTGTGATCCCACTTACGGACTTTATCATCCGCAATGGTAGCTATGTGGACTGGAGCGGCGACCCAATGAACCCGTACCTCAATATTACGGCATATTCACGTATCCGTTCGTCAGTAAAATTTGACGGGCAAAACCGTATGGTCGATTTTAACGCCGGTATCCGGATAAACAATTATCTCGACAAAATGGCTATGGAGTTTATCCTCGAAGCGCCGAACGATGTGAATGTGCAAAATCAACTTGCCTCAATGGGAGCAGAAGAACGGAGCAAACAGGCTATCAGCCTGCTTGTTGCAGGCATATATCTTGCAAGCGGCGGTACAGGGACAAATAATCTTGACGTAAACGTGGCATTGAGCAGTTTCATTCAACGCGAACTTAAAAATATAATCGGCAGGTTTTTAGGCGAACTGCCCTTCACTTTTGACGTTTTGACCTATGACGGGCTGTTCGGACTGAGTCGCCGTATCGACTATACGGGGCGGCTTCATACAAACCTTATCAGCGACCACTTTAATACGACCCTCGGTCTCCGTTATACGACAAACGACCCCATGTACGGCAACATGTTGATTCTTGATGATATATCGTTCGAATACCTGCTTGATACTGATGATTTTCGTGCAGTTTCGCTTTTTGGAAACAGAGAGTATAAAAACATTTTCGAGGGTGAAATCAGCAAAATAGGGGCAGGTTTCACGATACGAAAGAAAATCAAGACACTAAAGGATTTATTCCTGAAAGAATCAAACATCAAAAATCAAGAGTCAAGATGAAAAAAGAAACGGGAAATTTCCAAATCTTCCAATCTCTGGCTTTTCAGATCCTCGCATTGCTTTGCTGTCTGTTGTCATCCTGCTCCGTAACAAGCCATATCCCTAAAGACGAACGGCTCTATACCGGTATAAAAGATATAAATATCACGGACAAAGACAGCATTGACATTCCGGATTCGCTTTACATGCAGTTGGAAACCGCATTGTCTGTTCCGCCCAATAACGCTTTATTTGGAAGCGCGAAAACACGCATTCCCTTTCCCCTGGGGTTATGGGTTTACAATGCAACGGCCGGAAAAAAAGGCAAACCGAACGAATGGCTTTACAAATGGTTCGGCAAAAAACCGGTGCTCGTTTCAACCGTCAATCCTGAAATGAGAACAAGAATTGCAGGGAATATACTTCGTAATAACGGATATTTTTCCGGAGAGGCTTTTTATTCGATTATTCCTGGCAAAAAAGATTCCCTGACGGCAAAAATAAGTTACAATATAACTTTCAATAAACCTTACATCATCGATTCCATCGAATACCTGCGGATGCAAAACAGAGGTGACACGCTCCTGAAGACCAAGGAGTCGGAACGTTTGATCAGGAAAGGAGACATTTTCAGCATAGACAGAATGGAAGCCGAACGACAGCGTATTGCTGCCATCATGCGTAATAACGGATATTATTATTTCAGGCCCGAATATATCGTGTATCAAGCCGATTCAAGTTTCGAACAACAAAAAGTAAGTCTTAAGGTGGGACTGAGCCAGGGTATTCCGCGTTCGTTGCTGAAACCCTGGACAATAGGAAATATCACGATCCAACTCAACGGCTATGACAATGAATTGCCGACCGACAGTCTGCTTTACAGGGGGATAAAAATATTTTATGAAGGAAAATTGCGCGTCAAGCCCTCCACGCTGTATAAAAAACTGTTTTTCAAAAGCGGAGAACTGTATTCGCTATACAGACATACAACTGCACAAGATGCATTCAACCGTTTGAATATCTTTAAATATTCCGAATTTCAGTTTATCCCGGAAGATACTTTGAGGACAACGGACACACTGGATGTCCGCATTATTTCATCGCTCGACTATCCGTTAAGCGCTTCCTTTAACGTCAATGCTTCTTTTAATGACGGCAACTATGCGGGACCGGGATTGTCATTGAATCTTACGCAGCAGAACGTTTTCGGCAGGGGCGAAACATTTACTGCCTCCATATTGGGTTCTTACGAATTTTATACCGGCAGGTTTTTCAAAAACAATACCGGACTTATCAATAATTTTGAAGTCAGCGTAAAAGGAGAGCTTGTTTTCCCGATACTTTTTTTGCCGAAATTTCTGCGGAATGATTACGATTTTACTTCCGCAACTTCAATAAATCTTAATACAAACGTCTTGAACAGGGCAAGATATTATCAGGCAATATCTTTTGGAGGCGATTATTCCTACGATTTTATCCCGAATCCTATCCGGCATCATGTCTTTACACCCATTAAACTTGTGTTCAATAAATTACTGAGTACGACGCCCGATTTCGACGCCGTTACAGACAAGAATCGTTCGCTCCGCCAGAGCCTGGAAGATCGGTTTATCCCCTCGATAGAATACCAGTATACGCTGGACAATTCGTCCGTCAGGGATGAGAGTGACAAAACATGGTGGCGTTTTGAAGTCTCGGAGTCGGGAAATCTGGTTTCGCTTTATCACACCCTGTCCGGTAAAGGTTTCGGTGAACAGAAAAAGATCTTTAATATTCTTTATGCCCAGTTTGTCAAGGCATATACCGAATGGCGCTACAATATTTATATAGACAGAAACCGGCGACTTGTAATGCGTATAGACGGCGGCGTCATATACAGCTATGGAAATTCGACCATATCTCCTTATAACGAACGTTTTTACACAGGTGGCGCAAACAGCATCAGGGCTTTTACCGTCCGGAGTGTTGGACCCGGCCGTTTTGTGCCCGACCCGACCAATCCGTATGCTTATATTGACCAGAACGGAGACATTAAATTCGAGGCAAATATCGAATACAGAAGCAAACTTGCAGGAGATTTAAACCTGGCCGTATTTCTCGACGCAGGCAATGTATGGTTGCTTCGACCCGATGAAACACGTCAAGGCGGCACGTTCCACTGGAAGCATTTTCCGAATGACATTGCACTCGGTGTCGGCTTAGGCTTCCGTTACGACATGTCGATGCTGGTTTTTCGCTTTGATGTCGGTTGTGCCCTGCATTACCCGTATTACACGGGCAAAAAAGGATATTTCAATACCCCGTCGTTTACCAAAGGATTGGGTATCCACCTTGCGCTTGGCTATCCGTTTTGATGAGCCGGGCAATTTCTTAATTCTTCTAACGGGATTGTCGTTGTGTCTTTTGCAAGGACGCTCCCATTTGCCGGGTCTGTCAGGATAACTAAAAGTTTTTTACAATTTAAATTCATAATTCATAATAAAGTCGTATCTTTGCGGCTTAAATATTAATCATTAAAAAATGGAGGATTTAACATGAACAGTTTATTGTTTTTAGGAAATTTGGGAACAACTGAAATTATTATCATTGCATTATTGGTTTTACTGCTTTTCGGAGCCAAGAAAATTCCCGAATTGATGAAAGGAATCGGTAAAGGCGTGAAAAATTTCAAGGAAGGAGTGAAAGGTATCGAAGACGATATAAAAATTGACGATACCGCTTCAAACGGTACGGCAAAATAAATAATTCACAAAAGAATAAAAGGCGAAACATGTCGAAACAAGAAGAAGAAATGTCTTTTTGGGATCATTTGGAGGCCCTGAGATGGACATTATTTCGTTGCATTATTGCGCTCATAATATTTTCTATTGCTGGATTTGTGTGCATGAAATATTTGTTTGATGAAATCATTTTGGCTCCATGTCATTCCGACTTTATTTTCTATCGTTTCCTATGCAAAGTAACTTCGGCAATACCTTTTTTGCCCGATTTTTGCGACGAAACGTATCATGTGCACGTTTTCAACATCAAACTCGCAGCGCAATTTTTTACGCACATGACTACGTCATTTTATCTTGCTGTTTTATTGACGTTTCCTTATCTGATGTACGAAGTCTGGAAATTTATCAGCCCTGCGCTTTATGATTACGAAAAAAAAGATGTCCGCTGGGTATTCTTTTTCGGTACAATCATGTTTTTTACGGGTTGTGCGGTAGGTTATTTCTTTGTGTTTCCAATGACGCTGAGGTTTTTGGCAACTTATTATCTTAGCGAGTCCATTACCGAAGGCGTTTCACTTGATTCTTATATGAACAACTTCCTGATGTTGATTTTCTTGATGGGCATAGTGTTTGAACTACCGCTTGTTTCGTGGCTGTTGTCGAAAATAGGTATTTTGACTCGCTCGTTTTTCAACAAATATCGCCGCTATGCACTTGTCGGCCTGTTGACTGCCGCAGCTTTTATCACTCCAAGCAGCGACCCTTTCACACTTGCATGTGTATTTTTCCCCTTGTACGGGCTTTATGAATTAAGTGCACTCTTCGTTAAGAAAGCACCTGAAACCGAAGAAAATGAAACAAGAGAATTAGTGAAGACATGAAGGCAATATTACTGAAAACAAGAAAAAAGATAAAAAAACTTAACGAAAAAATAACCCCGCTTGTCAGGAGAAAAATCAATAAAACGATTTGGATTTGTTTCGGTGTGTCTATCGTTGCAATGACAGCAATGTTTATTGCCATTTCAACCGGTTTGATAGGATATGTTCCGCCGATTGAACAACTTGAAAACCCAATCGACCGATATGCTTCGCAGGTTATATCGGAAGATGAAGTGATGCTTGGCAGTTATTCATACAGCAGAGGCAACCGTATTCTTATCACATATGACGATCTTTCACCCGAACTTGTTCATGCCTTGATAGCCACCGAAGATATTCGTTTTATAGAGCATAGCGGCATCGACATTAAAAGTTTGATACGTGCTATCGTGAAACGTGGTTTACTGCGGCAAAAAAGCGGCGGCGGTGGAAGTACAATAACACAACAGCTTGCGAAACAGTTATTTTCGCCAAGTGCAGGCAGTGTCATGCAACGCCTTTTCCAAAAACCGATTGAATGGGTTATTGCCGTGCGTCTCGAAAAATATTATACAAAAGAGGAAATTATCAACATGTATCTCAACAAGTTTGATTTCCTGTATAACGCTGTCGGAATACAATCGGCGGCACGTTCTTATTTTAACACCACTCCGAAAAATCTGAAACTTGAAGAAGCGGCAACATTAGTCGGAATGTGCAAAAACCCGTCCTTATATAATCCTGTAAAATTTCCCGAACGCTCGAAAGCAAGACGTAATACGGTACTCGAACAGATGGAAAAATACGGATTTATAGACGGAACAACATGTGATTCGCTAAGCAATCTCCCTCTAAAACTTAATTTCACACGCGCCGACCATAAAGAAGGTATAGCTCCTTATTTCCGCGAATATATCCGTCTGATGATGATTGCCCAAAAACCTGTCAGAAGCGAATATGAATCATGGTCACAGGATAAATTCGTTGAAGATTCCATTTACTGGGAAAACAATCCGCTGTACGGCTGGTGTAATAAAAACAAGAAATTAAACGGTGATTCATACAATATATATACCGACGGACTGAAGATTTACACAACAATAAATTCGCGCATGCAACAATATGCCGAAGATGCTGTATTTAAACACGTCGGAGAAGAATTACAACCGGTTTTTTTCAAAGAAATAAAAGGTAAAAAATATGCACCTTTCTCATTCGGTTACTCAATCCCTGACAAAGAAAAGAGAAGAATGATTAACGAAATACTGAATCGCGCGGTGAAACAGTCAAACAGATACAGAACAATGAAAGAAGCCGGCACAAGCGAAGAGGAAATAGTGCGCATATTCAATGAAAAAACAGAAATGCAGATTTTCAGTTGGAGTGGCGTGATAGATACGGTTTTAACACCGCTTGATTCGATCCTGTACTACAAATCTTTTTTGCGGACTGCTTTTATGGCAATGGATTCGCGAAACGGATACGTGAAAGCATATGTCGGCGGCATTAATTTTGCAAACTTTCAATACGACGGAGTTTCACAAAGTCGCCGTCAAATAGGTTCTACCATGAAACCGTTTCTTTACTCGCTCGCTATGATTGAAGGATTCACACCTTGCGACCAATTATTGCATATTCAACCCCAGTTAACCGATGAAAATGGCGAACCGTGGGCGCCTCGCAACTCAACACAAGCCAGAACAGGCGAATCGGTTACAATTCAATGGGGATTACAGCAATCTTCCAACTGGATAACAGCTTCATTAATGAAACAACTATCTCCTTATGCGCTCGAAAGACTTTTGCGCTCTTTTGGCTTGAAAGGGCACATAGATCCTGTCGTCGCCATGTGCCTCGGTACGCCGGATATATCTGTAGCAGAGATGGTTAGCGCATATTCGGTGTTCACAAATAAAGGAATACGTATTGAACCGCTGTATGTTACACGTATCGAAGACGCATTCGGAAGTACAATAGAAAAATTTACGCCTAAAGTAAACGAAGTGCTGGACGAAGACGCCACTTTTAAGATGCTTGGCATGTTACGTAGCGTTGTTGACGGTGGAACAGCAAACCGCTTACGATGGAAATATAAAATCACAGCTCCAACGGGCGGAAAAACAGGTACTACTCAAAACCACTCCGATGGCTGGTTTATGGGCTTCACTCCAAGCCTTGTTGCCGGTTGTTGGGTTGGCGGTGAAGACCGCTCTATTCACTTTAACAGTATGGCCGAAGGTCAGGGTGCTGCCGTAGCATTACCCATTTATGCCATTTTTATGAAAAAAGTCTATGCAGACAAGGAATTAGGTTATTCTGAAAAAGAAAACTTCGATATCCCCGACGAATATCGTGATCCATGCGCTTCGGGCGGCAGACGGTCCGGCAAATTTAACAGCACCACCGGACTTGACGAGTTTTTTAATTAGTCAATCTTTAATTGTAGCTTTTATTTCGAGACAGATATCTTTTCCAGGCCACTGGTCGAGACAAACCATATCGACTTTCCCGTAATTTGTGAGTAATTCTTTGAGTTGTTTACGATGCCGGATTGTCATACATCTTTTTCATCTGCCTGTTTCATTCCCTTGTTTTTGTTGCATCCTTGACGACGCTCGTCGTCAAGGCGTGATTTTTCTTCGTAATCTTTTTTAACAACAGTCGTTACTCAGGTTGATAATATTGTTACAGGTTATTTATTTCTCATCTCATCACTTGGTTATTGTATGTAAATAATAAGGGCAATAAATTTGATAAACAGTCGTCCATCGGTGTTGTATGCAGAATGTACCCTCAGTTTGTTACCGTTCATTTCGTTTTTCACAGCATCAAATATTTTTTCAACTTTATCCTTATCGCAACAATAATCCAAGTTACCTGCTCCTCCACAGCGGATTTCCACCGCATGGATATGGATTATGCACATCGCACAAAAAACGAGCTGTACTTTCCTGTTTAACAGGAGTGACAGCTCGCAACAAAAAAATTAGAGGTTGAAAAAAAGAATTTGTGGCAAGAATTAATCTATTCTTTTCGCTCCATCGCTTATTATTACATCATAGACTTTTGGGTATTTGCCAAATTTGTCTTTGTAACCTTCTTTTGCTTTTTCTATAAAGGAATCATAAAGTTCGTCTTTTACGAGATTTATGGTGCAACCGCCAAAACCGCCTCCCATTACTCTCGATCCTGTAACTCCCTGTTCTTTCGCGATATTATTCAGATAATCAAGTTCAACGCAGCTTACTTCATAGAGTTTGCTCATGCCGTAATGTGTCCCATACATTTTCTCGCCGACGGTTTCATAATCACCTGTTTTCAGTGCTTGACAGACATCAAGTACACGTTGTATTTCTTCAATTACGTATTCGGAACGCATGTAATCTTCTTCGCTAACTTTGTCTTTCACAGACTTCAGCTGTTCGAGAGAAGCATCGCGCAAAAATTCTACTCCGATACTTTTAGCTACGTTTTCACATGATTGACGGCGTTTGTTGTATGCCGATGATGCAAGTTCATGTTTAACCAATGTATCCAGAAGTACGAGTTTGTAACCTTTCGGGTCGAACGGATAATATTCATATTCAAGCGAACGGCAGTCAAGACGGAGCAGGCTGCCTTTTTTTCCGAAAATGGAGGCAAACTGATCCATGATGCCACACATCACGCCACAATAATTATGTTCGGTTGCCTGACCGATTTTTGCCAGTTCAAACTTGTCGATGCCAAGATTAAACATGTTATTCAAAGCATAGGCATAAGTGCTTTCAAGGGCTGCCGATGAAGACATGCCGGCGCCGAGGGGTACATCACCCGCAAAGGCAGTATTAAATCCTGCAATCCTGCCTCCACGTTTTATTATTTCTCGACAAACGCCGAAAATATAACGCGCCCAACTTGTGCGCGGCGCATCTTCTTCATTCAGACCAAATTCCACATAGTCTTTCATGTCAATCGAGTATGCGCGCACTTTGTTTGTGCCGTTCGTTTTCAACTCTGCCACTATTCCTTTGTCTATTGCACCGGGGAAAACGAAACCTCCGTTATAATCAGTGTGTTCTCCGATGAGATTAATACGTCCGGGAGAGGCGTAAACCTGTCCTGTGCTCCCATCAAAATGTTTGATAAAACGACTTCTTACAAATTCCAAATCCATATTTTTCTTAATTGATAATTGATAATTCTTTATACCGATATGTCTTTATTGACATTTTTGCTTCCAATCAGTGCATAATAGAAAAGGTATCCAATGCAAATAACTATAAGCCAATAACTGGGCATGAATCCTATGATATCGGCAAGCCATCCCTGAACAAGTGGAATAATACCGCCACCGACTACAAGCATCATAAAAATACCCGATGCTTGAGCCACATATTTACCTAACCCTTCTACAGCCAGGTTGAAAATACCACCCCACATGACAGATGTGCAAAGGCCAACAAGAGCAAGAAAGAGGAATGTAACAGGCACTTGCACCATACCGACCGACAGCAAACCTCCGCTCGTATCAAAAGCAGGCATGGATATGGGCGTCAATGGTGATAATATAGCAGCCAAAACAAGTATCATACCAAGCGCCGAAACAGTTATCAACATAATTCTACTTGATATTTTCGCTCCGATTGACGCTCCGATTAAACGTCCGATAAGCATCAATAACCAATAAAAACCTACCACACCACCGGCAACGCTTGTTGCAATACCTAAACCTGCTTTGGTTTTACCGTCTATAATCTTTTGCGCACTTTCATAGGTGTTCTTTTTAATTACTTTCGGTTCATAGCCGGTTGTATTTTCGTTCAATTTATCTTCTTCCGTTATTTGAGCAAGATAAGCAGCGTCTGTCGTTTGTTTATTGTATTCTGCTACTTTTGCTTTTGCTACTTCCTCGGTAAATGAAGTCATATACAGGTTCACAGTTCCCGGAACGCCGACTTCCACTCCCACATACACAAAGATGGCAATAGCGCCCAGCACAAAATGACGGAATGACCATGGGCTATGTAGAGATTTTTCGCCTTTTGCTACCCTATTTATAGTTGATTCCGGTTCAGGAATACTAACGAGATATAAAACAATGCCCACTAATGCAAAAATGCCCATTGCTATAAAAAGCACGGGATTAACATCAGGAATAGATGCTTTGGATACAGTGCCTACCAAAACCCCGACCAACAGCGGTACGGATGTTCCCATTAAAGAATTAAAAGAACCACCGATTTGTATCAGCATGTTACCTTTCTTTCCACCTTTGCCCAGTGTATTAAGCATTGGATTTACAACTGCATTCAGCATACACATTGAAAAACCTGCAATGAAAGCACCTAACAAATAGATGTAGAAACTCTCTGCGTGTCCGGAAAGATATTGAATTAATACGCCTGTAAAACCAACTAAAATTGCAAGTAAAGCAGTTTTTTTATAACCGATTTTTTCAAGCAGTTTTCCGGATGGGATTCCCATTACCGCATAGGCAAGGAAATTCATGAAATTACCCAGCATACCTAAAGAATTAGGTATTCCAAATTGATTTTTTAAAACTACGCCCATCGGCGCGGCCAAGTTAGTTACAAATGAAATCATCCCAAATAGAAGAATCATCATAATAATAGCAATCGCATTGCCATTTTGCTTTTTTTGTTTCATAAAAAATTTAATATTAAGTTGTTAATTATTTAAAAAAATTAAAAAATATCATTTCTCCGTTGAAAATTTATAAATTGTAATACTTTGAAACTCTTCCCCTTGTCGCAAAACCGTTGAGGGATATTCTGGTCTGTTCGGACTGTCGGGAAAATGTTGCGTTTCGAGACAGAAAGCCGAGCGTTTGGGATAACGCTGTCCGTTCTTTCCTGTAAAATTACCTGTCATCCAGTTGCCTGTATATAATTGTACTCCCGGTTCGGTTGTAAAGACTTCCATAACGACGCCGGTTTTCGGAGAAACCGCATACGCACAATAATACAAATCACTACCGCTTCCGTCATCGTTAAGAATGAAAGTATGGTCATAACCTTTCCCGAATTTGAGTTGTTCAAAATCTTCGTTGATACGCTCCCCGATAGTATGTTCCTTCCGGAAATCCATTGGCGTGCCTTCCGTTTTCGCAGGATCGCCGTAAGGGATGTTTGTTTCGTCGGTAGGAAGGTAGATATCGGCATTTATACGAAGAATATGATCGCCGACGTATTCGTCTCCGGCACCAGACAAATTAAAGTAGGAATGATTGGTAAGATTCAACACTGTCGGTTTGTCGGTTACTGCCTTGTAAATAATTATAAATTCATTTTCGTCCGAAATGTGATAATTCACCTGCACATTCAGTTTTCCGGGGAATCCTTCTTCTCCATCCTCCGAGATATATTTCAGTTCAAGCGTCTGATTATTAATTTGTTTCATATCCCAGACAACTGCATTGAAACCTTTGATTCCGCCATGCAGACTGTTGGGGGCATTGTTGATGGCGAGTTTGTCGTAGACAATCCCGTCAAGCGTAAAACGACCTTTTGCGATACGGTTGCTGTAGCGTCCGCAAACGGCGCCGAAATAAGGCTCTTCCGAGTTCAGATATTCTGTAATCGAAGAATGTCCGGCAACGACATCAACCGGATCGCCTTTTTTATCCAGAACAAGTAATGAAACAATTTTAGCGCCGTAGTTTGTTACGGCAATTTCGATACCATTCTGGTTTTTTATGGTATGTAAAAAAGTCTTTTTTCCATCAACAGTATTCTCAAAATCAGAGAATAACAGCCCGGAAAGCGTGTATTTGTTTTTCATATTGTTTGTTTTTAAAATCGGCGTAAAAGTACATGTTTTTTTTATAATTAAAAATAATCATCAAGTATTTTACAACATAAATAATAATTTTTCGATGATTAGCGCAATATTAATGAATGTTTTTATAAATTTGCAAAATTTTTCGCGAAGTATTACTTGAATAATTAAAAAAGAAATGCGTTATATAATAATTTTTGCAGTTATATTTTTATTTGAAAATCAGATGATTATTCCTCAGACGATTGATAGTATTTTTATGTCGGACAGCCGAATTGATTCCACGCGCAGGGGAGAATTTTCGATTGAAGTTGATAATTTGACTTTCTTCAAGAATAACGAGTATAATTCGAGTTTTCAAAAAGGATATACGTTGCCCGGATTTTGGCTGCAATTAAAAAATGTTTATCAGCCGTTTAACAACCTGATACTTGAAACGGGCTTTCATTCTCTATGGTTCTGGGGCGCCGATCTGTATCCTGCATACGCATACAGAGAACTTGCCGCCTGGAACGGAAAAGAGAATGCGTATAACGTTCATATATTGCCGTTTTTGAGAGCAAATATTGCCTTTTCAAAACATTTAAATTTCGCAATGGGAAACATATACGGCGGTGTAAATCACAAATTGATTGAGCCGCTGTATAATCCAGAATTAAACCTGATATCCGACCCTGAAACAGGAATGCAGTTATTATTTAAATCAAAATTTTTCGATTTTGATTTATGGCTTGACTGGCAAAATTTTATATTTAAAAATGATACGCATCATGAGGCTTTTGTATCAGGGATTTCTTCAAAAATCAAAGCAAATGATGAAAAATCAAGATTTCATGTATATTTTCCCATTCAAAATCTGATTCGGCACAAGGGTGGAGAAATCGACACAATGAGCGGCGCTTATACCACAATAAATACTGCGGCAGGCGCCGGAATCCGGTACAGCACCGGTACAAACGCACTGAAAAACATAAGTCTGGAATTTGATTTTCTCTTTAATAAGAATCCCAAAGACACGGATATTCCGTTTAATAAAGGAAAAGGATATTACGGAAAACTTGCTTTTCAGTTAAAAAATTTCAACATCTCAACATCTTACTGGAAATCGGATAATTTTATATCAATGTACGGAAATCCTTTTTACGGATCTGTATCATACAAAAAGAAAGGAGTGTATTTTCACAAACCTTCCATGTTGCATGTTCTTGCCGAATACGTTTATCCGATAGGAAAAGGTTTTGATTTGGGCATAAATACCGAAATATTCTGTTTCCTGACAGGTTACATGTATTCGATGAAATCGAAAGAAAGATACTCGTTCAAACTCGAAAACAACCGTAATTTTTCCTTCGGAATATATCTGCATATCCATCCGGAATTTTTAATAAAACTTTAAATCTGCACGCCAATGTTATCTGTATGCGCCCCCCCCCCCCCCCC
>JAITJX010000197.1 GCA_031278765.1 Tannerella sp.
AAGTTTTTTTTACAGAAGAAAGATAAAAAATATCCGGAAAAATATTTTTTTGCTATTCTGTATTAACATGATTGTTACTCCTTTATAAAAACGTTATTTTCTTTCTGAATTGCTGAAAATTATTGCGGAGTTGCGATCGAGTGGTTTATCGAAAAAGATCTAAACCCAATATTTCATACCTTTCATTCCACACGCGCATGAAAATCTCAGAATTTTCATGTAGTTTTGAAGATTATCACGATCTCCTCCTCAAATAAGGTTGAATACAAACCGAAAGTCTTTATGTTGACAAGAGGCATCTGCTCGGATTGCTTTCTCAGTTCATCCTTTGGGAAAGGCAAAAATTCTTCTTCTTCCGTTATTTTTCCTAACAAACGAACGGTCTTTTTTACTGTCCGCTTTTTTTCTTTTTCGTATACATATTTTCTTTTTTCAGTAGAGTAGAAGGGGTAATTTTTATGCGGAGTTAGGGATTAAACGATGTTTTTTCGGGAAGTAATTTTGCCACTTCGCCGAAAATGTTTTTTTCCAAGAAAAAAAAGTTTTTGTCCCCCAGACATTTTTACTGCTTAGATGTTGATTATGTACGGTGCAAAAAAAGAGGATGTGATTTTCGACACATCCTCTCGTTGTTCTGTCGGACTTTTCGCGCTTTCACCCTTTCCAGCTCTTGACACATCTTCTTTGCTGTGCTGTAATAAGGTCCTGTCTTGCAGCGCTCTCAAGTATTCGTCCCGTCCGTAAATTTGTACCTCTCTCCCCAAAGCGTTTTCATACGTTCGACGAGTTTGTCTTCCTGCGGGTTGCGCTGTCCTTCCCAGAGGCGAATATTCAACAGTTCCGGAGGCAGGCAGTCCATTTTGACAAAGTTGTTTTCATAGTCGTGTGCATACTTGTACCCTTTGTGGTAATCGAGATCTTTCATGAGTTGTGATGGCGCGTTCCGAAGATGGAGCGGGACGGGCAGATTACCTGTTTTGCGGACGAGCGCTACGGCGTTTTCCAGCGCCATGTAAGAAGAATTGCTTTTGGGGCTGCATGCCAGGTATACGGTTGTTTGGGCAAGCAAGATCCGGCCTTCGGGCCATCCTGTCTTTTTAATTCCTTCAAAGCAGGCATTGGCAAGGAGAAATGCATTGGGATTGGCAAGTCCTATGTCTTCGGCAGACGAGATAAGCAAACGACGGGCAATAAATTCGGGGTCTTCGCCGCCCTCGACCATGCGTGCCAGCCAATAGATGGCAGCATCGGGATCGCTCCCGCGAATTGACTTTATGAATGCGGAAATGATGTCGTAGTGCATCTCGCCGCCCTTGTCATAAGCGGCCGGGTTTTCCTGCAATCGTTCGACGACTTTTCTGTCGGTTATTTCAATTGTTTCGTTTTCTTCTTCTGCCGATACAACCAGATCAATTATATTCAGCAATTTTCGCGCATCTCCGCCGGAATATCTCACAATCGCATCCGTTTCTTTTATTTCAATTTTCTTTTTCACGAGAATCAAATCTTTCGCAAGCACCTTGTTGAGGAGTATCAGCAATTCTTGCCTGTCGAGCGGTTTGAGAACATAAACCTGACAGCGTGAAAGAAGCGGACGAATGACCTCGAAAGACGGATTTTCGGTCGTAGCGCCGATAAGCGTAATAACGCCTTTTTCAACAGCGCCAAGCAGCGAGTCCTGTTGCGATTTGCTGAAACGGTGTATCTCGTCGATAAAAAGAATTGGCGAGTTGCCTTTGTTAAACAGCGGACTGACGCCGGCTTTATCAATGATGTCTCTAACGTCTTTTACTCCCGAATTGATGGCGCTTAATGTGTAAAACGGAATATTCAGTTTGTTGGCAATTATTCCTGCAAGCGTAGTTTTTCCTGTGCCCGGCGGGCCCCAGAGGATGAAAGAAGATATGTGTCCGATTTCTATCATGCGGCGCAGCACGGCATTTTCTCCGACGATATGCTTTTGACCGATATAGTCGTCAAGCGTCTTGGGACGCATTCTTTCTGCTAATGGCCGGCTCATGATTTTGTAATGTTACGTTTTTTTTTCTCTCTCTTACCATTCCATTTCCACGTTGATACCATCGGGCGAATTTTCAAATTTTACCAGGCAGGTATGCGAGCCTTCATCCCACGAAAAATTACATGGCGAATTGTTTGCCGTTACTTTTGACGGTTTGTGGGGGAGCAGTACGCGAGACACATTTGTCGTATTTGCAGGACTTTTTGCCACGAACGAGAATGAACTTTTCTCGTGTTTACAGTCGTAGATTCTTGAGGCTCCGCAAAGAACCACAGGACAGGATTTGTCTTTTACTGTTTGAATGTCGTAGAGAAAAGCTTGCTCTCCGGGGAGAATATGTTTTTCGGTCAGTACGGGCAGTTCGGGGTCGAAGAGGTCGATATACAGGCCTTTTAACAGCATCGGTTCATCGGAAACGCTTTCATCCAGCACTGCGGCTATCAGATAGGCGCCGCGTCGGAGGAACAGGCTGTTTTTCAGTTCTGTTTTTTGGGATTTGGAAGTCATTTGAAATGCGCGGTCAACGACGGAGAAGAAAATCCTGTCGTTTGCGGGTTTCATTACGAAATCTTTCGGTTCTTCGCGCAAGACAAATACTTTTCCTTTTCCGCTTGGGTATTCGCCTGCGGGCGGCGTTTGCCCGGCAGCAAGACCGAGCAGATGAAAAAGATGCATAGAGGGGGTGGCGTAGCTGTTTTCGCCAGTGTTCCACCATTCCATTGTCGATTGATAGGGGTCAATATCTTTACCGCAATATATCAGTATTCCGCCATTTTTCACCCATCGGGCTATGTTTTCATGAAATTCCGGTTTCATCGGCTTCATGTTGGAATATGACATTATCAGCACTTTGAGATCTTTCCACGTTTCGGTGTAACCTGTATTTTCGATATGGACGATGCTGACCGGGATGCCGCGTTTGAGCAGAGGCAGCGTCTGGCCATAGAAATTGGAAAACTGTGGATCTTCATATCCTTCATGTATCGGAAAACGCTGAAACATGAGCGAGTTGGACATCAAGACGCCGATACCCTGCGAGCCGCTGACTTTGTTGTCGGATAGAGGCATGTCGTTGAGTGCGTTGATCATCACCTGCATTTGGGTAGAATAGAAACGTGGGATATTTTCTTTCGTCTCGCATGTTGCGCAGGTTTTATACAGTCCTCCGTAGATTCTGTCCGGCCAGGGCATTACTTCGTAGTTGGTAATCATCGGATAAAGGAGTTGTGCAATGAATGTGGCCTGATAGTTTTTTTTGTAGTCTGCCCAGTCGCGTGGCCAGTCTTCTATCGGGTCAGTGAGGAAAAACATCTTGCGTCCTGTCGGGCGGGTCATGGATTCCATGGAACCGTATTCGAGAAAAGCGTTCTCAAATACGCGTTCCTTCCTTACGCCGTTATAGAACACAGGTTCGCGCGATGTACCCGTCCAGACCTGGGCAATGTATCCATCTACGCAGGGAAGCGAGGCCAGACTGGCTTCGGGGCTTACAATCTGCCACGACGAGTAATTTACCAGTGAATGTGTCGGCACGTAGCAGCGTACGTTCCTCCCCTTGCTTTTCCCGTATTCCCTGGCATACGTGAATACTTCTTCCAGAGCGCGGTAATAAAGATAGTATTTCAGTTTGTTTGCCAGATAAGTATTTTCGGGCGATTCGTGTTGCGGACGCCAGGGGAAACCATAATAATCCTGCCATTCGCGCTTGAATGCGTCGCTGTAGCCGCCGCGCATCCAAAACTCCGGCTCTTCCATGTATATGGCGTCGATACCGGCATCAATCACCCGTTTTACGACCATTTCCTTTATGTATTTCAGAAAATTGAGCGAAGGAACGATATAAGGCACCATATGACCGTGCCAGATGGTATCGCCCTTTTGCGTAACCTGTCCTTCGTCGAGATGCCGGCGTCCGTCCCATTTTCCGGTAAAATAGTCCTGATAGTCGCCCCAAGCGATGCCGGTCATGAAATGCGTGATATAACCGTGATCACGCCACGACTCTACACGTTGCTCGAAAGTCATATTACGCCGGTCCGGCGTGCCGTAAACTATTGCGACGTCGGATCGCACATCGGTTATCGCTCTCCATTCACGGCTCGTTTGAAAAACGGTTTTTTCTTTTGTCTGCGAAACGGCCGGCTGGGTTTTAATTCTACATGCCGCCATTATCAGGCAGGCGGATGCCATACAGATTATTTCAATTCTTTTCATGTTGATGATATTTAAATAATTTTACATTGCGGGTACAAAAATAAGCAATTTAAACGAATTGTACACACTTTTGCCTAACGCCGGACTATCCGCCGGTGATGTCCGGGTGGTGGGGTGGGTGGGTGGGGGATTATTTTTTATCCTTTATGTTTTGCTTCAATATAGCGTATACCCCGTCAAGCGGGAGAGAGGTCAAATCGGCAATCTCGGATGCCGACATTCCTTTGATGGCGCATCTGACGGCTATTTCGGCTTTTC
>JAITJX010000010.1 GCA_031278765.1 Tannerella sp.
CCGGCGCCAACTACGATATCACATACAGAGGCGTCGCCGCCAAACGATTCGATTTCGTCTATACGGCAACGTGTATCAACGGGACAAAACATATTACGCTGATTGTGACGGAATAGGTATTTATAAGGGCAACCCTTGCGGTTGCTTATCGAAGGCGTTAATCCCGACAAGGTAATCAAAAATGTCTGCATCCGGCCGCTTGGATGGACTTTGCGTTATAACTACGGAACGCAAGGCTCGCTGCTTGCAGGATTACAAGGACAGTATATTTTCGGCAGTTGTTTTCATTTCAAAATAACCGGACAAGACTGTTCCTGTCCGGTTTGTTTAATTAATTATTTATGAAGATAGAATAATTTAATTAATAAAAAATTTTATTCTTTTGATTTCTTTTCAAATTTAGCCACCACCCATGCACACACTTTGTAACACAGATATATAAATACCGGCCATGAAAGAAATATCAATAACTGAGGCAAATATTTCATCGCTGTAACGTTTTAAAATTAATAAATATGTGATTCGGCCTGTATATCGTTCAAACCTAATTTCTTTTTGTTAATCAATCGCCACATCCACACTATGTAAGCCAATACAAACGGGATGAAAAGCGAAACTATGCTCATCACCGTAAGAGTAAACTTGCTCGACGAACTGTTGTAGATTGTCAACGAACTTTGCAGGTCGCTTATTGAAGGATAATAAGCCGTTACATTCCATCCAACGTTCAACAGCAGAGCAAGAACCGCAAATACTGTCCCTGCGCCTGCAAACCAGATTCCTTTCGTATACATTGATTTAGAGAACAGAGTATAACCGATTCCCCAAAGAACGCCAACTACTCCCAAAAGGAAAATCGCTGCTACAACAGGCATTTGCAGAAAATTAAACAAATATTTATATGGCTCCATGAATACATGACCTGCGTCGTTCACTGCAAAACCGTCTTTCAGCAAAACGCATACGACAAAGAACAGGAAGAACACAAGAAAAGGTATAGCATTGTATAACAAATGTTTTTTGGAACGAGACAGTATCCTGTCATTATCGACAGCATTCATTATATATAACGTACCCAAAATGCGGGCAAGGAAAAATACCGCCAATCCCAGCGCTACATTGATTGGATTCAGCACAGCCTCAAGCCCGTAAGCAGGACCGTCCCACTGCGAGATTGTCATATTCCCGTTAAGGTTTGCGATATTGGCATGAGCAACCAAAAACTTTGAACCTGTGAAGAATGTACCTACGGCTGTCCCGACAAGTACTGTTCCGAACAATCCGTTCAGGATAAGGAACCATTCGTATGTTTTTTTTCCTAACAGATTGTTTGCTTTGGAACGAAATTCATACGAAACTGCTTGAAGAACAAAGAACAGGAGTATTGCCATCCACACCCAATATGCTCCGCCGAAACTTGTCGAATAGAACAGGGGAAAAGAAGCAAAAAATGCTCCGCCAAAAGTTACCAGAGTTGTGAACGTAAATTCCCATTTATGACCGAGGCAATTGATAATCAGTGTACGTTCGCTTTCCGTCTTGCCTAACGAGTAAATAAGTGTCTGACCTCCCTGTACAAACATCAGGAATACCAGCAAAGCGCCTAAAAGTGATACTAAAAACCACCAGTATTGTTGAAGAAAAATATATGTATCCATAATTATATTTATATTTAATTAATTATTACACTGATTCATTTGAAATTTTCGGACCTTTCCTTATTTCCGCAAATAGAATTTTGAGATCCGCAATGAGCAATATTGTGAACAACGCTAAAAACAGGAAGAATGTCAGCATTACCGAACCGGCATCGATGCGCGAAACTGCGGCGACTGTCGGGAGTAAATCCTGAATTGTCCATGGCTGACGCCCCATTTCGGCGACAATCCATCCCGCCTGCGATGCAATGTAAACCAATGGAATGCTCCATATCGAAAGATATAACATCCATCTTTTGAAATGACCTTCTCTTTTCATTACGACCCACAGGGATATGACAAAAATAAAAACAAACAGAAATCCTAACCATACCATTACTCTAAAACTGTAGTAACACAACGGTACATTGGGAATTATACTCGCAGGATCGTTGAAATAACCATATCCGAAATATTTGAAATTTTTCTCGAGCCGGGCTTTTGCATCTGCGGCAACAATCTCATTGCCGGCTTTCTTAGCATTCCCATACTCGCTAAACGCTTCGATAGCGGCTCGTCCTCTACGTATTTTTTCTTCGACCGACAGGGCAATGCCGCTTTCTTCCTTCGATTCGTAGCCTTCCTTAAATCCGCCCTTTATCAGATCATCGATTCCGGGAACAAAGGCTTTGAAGTTCCTGTATCCCAGAAACGAAAGCAATTTGGGAAATTCGAGGTTGAACACAAAAGCGTCTTTTCCGTCGCCGGATTGTTTACCGGGGGTGAGTATGCCGAACATACTGAACCCGGTGCCGCCTTCCTTGCCTTTGTACAATCCTTCCATTGCGGCAAGTTTCATCGGCTGGGTGTGTGCGACATTGTGTGCAGACGAATCGCCGGTGAAAATCAATACGGCAGAACTGATCAAGCCGAAAACTGAGGCTACAAGAATACTTTTTTTAGCAAAAATTTTCTCCCTGCCTTTCAGTATAAACCACGAACTGATACCGATTACAACAATTGACGCCAAAACGTATCCCGAAGTAATCGTATGAAAAAATTTAGAAATAGCAGTGGGATTGAATAATACTTCCCAAAAACTATTCATTTCGTTTCGTGCTGTATCGGGATTAAACTCCATCCCTACAGGGTTTTGCATCCATCCGTTTGCAACAAGGATCCACAACGCGGAAAGATTAGCCCCAAAGGCTGTTAACCACGACGCCATCAAATGGGTTTTTCGTCCAACTTTGTTCCAGCCAAAAAACATTACAGCAATGAATGTGCTTTCCATGAAGAAAGCCAAAATACCTTCGATCGCTAAGGGCGCACCAAAGATATCTCCTACAAACCAAGAATAATTAGACCAATTGGTCCCAAATTCAAATTCGAGAATAAGCCCGGATGCAACTCCGACAGCAAAATTTATCCCGAAAACAGTCATCCAAAATTTCACGGTTTTTTTCCAAAATTCATTCCCCGTTTTAACGTAAATAGTTTCCATAATGGCAATCAAAAACGTAATTCCGAGTGTGAACGGGACAAAAATCCAATGAAATATAGCAGTCAAAGCAAATTGAAGCCTCGACCATTCTACCACTGAACTTAAAAACAGATTATCAAACATTTTTTATATACAGTTATAAGGGTTATTAAAATTTTTAAATTAATATTTAAGAGGAGCTGTTAACTCCTTGGTTACATATTCAACACGCGCAGCCTCATTCTCAAATTTACTTTTGAGAAAATTAGGAAAAAAAAACGGTCGTAATATAAGAAACATTACGGCTAATTTTACCAGAATTATAGCCCATAAAATTTTTCCTACAGTCATCGCTCTGAAACCTTCGTAATAAAACATAAATACTCGTCTAAACATAGCCTGCAATTTGCCGTCAAAGGTAAAAACTTTTTTTTATATACAACACTTCAACAGAAAAAAATTTTTATATTTTTTTTTCCAATTGTCGATTTTTGGCGAATTGTCGATGCTAATATGTTTATTATAAAGATAATATAGTTTAACTTATTTTGACAGATTTTTTTTATTGACCCCTAAAAAAATTCTATAAAATGCCCTCTTGAACGCTTTATATTACCATAAATTAACGTTTTTTTGAAAGAATTAACACTTTCTTTGAAAGAATTAACGGTTTGTTGAGCTACTCCGCAGTTCAGATGAGAAAACGACATATAACCCCGAACAAACGTTACGCCTGTTCGGGGTTATCCTTCGTTGACGCCTTCGGCGTCATCTGCTATGCTATCCCATAATTTAGTTTGCGTCAGCCCAATCTAAAATCGTAAATCAAAAAATCGTCAATTTGTTATATCTGGCGTCAAAGCGATTACCATTGTATATTTTTTACCATGAAGACAGCTGTTGACAGCTGTTTCGTAGACAAACTTAACGTATATTACGTTGGTAGGAGATCCGGGCAAAGACTCGTAGATCGCTTTGCCGTTCATCACCACTGCGCCGGCGTAGG
>JAITJX010000039.1 GCA_031278765.1 Tannerella sp.
TAACAACAGATGAAAGTTTTTTTCTCACATAAAATGGCTGCAAATACAGCAAATAAAAAAGTAATTAAATCTATGAATTTTAATTATCTTGGCACGATCTTTGCAGAGAGAGAGAGAGAGAGAGAGAGAGAGAGAGAGAGAGAGAGAGAATAATTTAATCACATTAATCACATTATTATTTTCCAGGCACACGTTTTGTTTCACTTTGTGTGTATTAATAATTTATTTTATTATTGTTTTTTTGTTTTTCCCCCGCCATACAAAGTTGTATGACGGGGGAATTTTTTTGTATTGTTTAACTTAAAATCCGATATGCCTATGAACGAATGAAACGAAAAATCGAAAAAGCAAATAATTATATATTTGCTGTAATGTACAAAAAGAGAACAGTAACAGTTTTTATTATTTTTAAAACCTTAAAAAAATGAATCATTTAAAATTTTTATTAACCAATATCATACGAATGAAATTTGCAACATGTATCCGAATGATTGTTTGCACCGTATTTCTGTTTGAGATTCTTGCTTGTGAACAGGAAAGAATCCGGACGGCTGATGAAGGGCAGCCGTATGATCCGTCAAAGCCGGTTCTGTTGAAACGGTTTTATCCCGATTCGGGCGGCTATGCAACCAAAATCATTCTTGAAGGGGAAAATTTCGGTAACGATGCCTCTATGGTGAAGGTGTATTACAATCAAAAACCGGCGGCAGTTGTGCGTACCGCTGGCGATATTATATACGCCATCACGCCGCGCCAGCCGGGTGATACGTGTACCATTGCGGTAGTGGTGGGTACGGATTCGCTGGTTTATCCCGATAAATTTTCATATACTACCGAAATAGCCCTTTCTACGGTAGCAGGCTATCCGGATGCCAATCAAAACACGGGAGGAACGCTTGGCGAAGCCCGGCTGCAAAAACCGCAGTTCATTGCGGTGGATCCGGAAAACAACGTTTTTGTAACTAACGAGGGCAATGGTCTCTACCTGATCAGTGAAGCCAGCGATGTTGTGATGATCCTCCTCTCGTCGGGGACATACAATGCGCCCACGCTGGATCATTCCACCGACAGGCATATCCTGGTGCCGGCCAATAGCGGAAATCCTTACCTGCGGTTCAGTATCGACGACGGATTCTCCTATCGTAATCTTAATCCGGTAAGGATACCCAATCTCGATATCGGTATCAGTTCGTGGAGTTTCTCATACAAACACCAGTTTGCTTCCTGCCGGGAAGACGGGATGATTTATTTCGGTTCCCGTACGGATTCATACGTGGTGAGAATCGACCCTGCTACCAGGGAAATGATTCCGATATTCGACCTGCGACCCTATCAGTCCAACTATTTTTCCATGTTTCATCCCATAGATCAACACGTTCTTTATATGGCGGCGAGAAACAGACATTGTATTTATACTTTTGACATCCATACACGCGAGTTCAAACTGTTTGCAGGCCAGGAAAACCAGCCGGGACACGCCGATGGCGACAGACAGGAGACGGCCTTGTTTAACGAACCTATTCAGGTGGATTTTGATGCGGACGGCAATCTTTTTGTTGCCGACAAAAACAATCATTGCATCCGAAAAATAACGCCGGAAGGAATGGTGACAACGGTTATCGGTATTCCCGGAACTGCCGGTTTTAATGATGGAACGCCCGATTATGCCTTGTTGAGAAATCCATGGGGAGTCGCCGTCGACAGCGAAGGCAGCGTATATATTGCCGACTATGGCAACCAGTGTATAAGAAAATTATCCATTCAATAAATGATTGTTCAAATGAAAAAAATTATTATCATATTGATATTTGTATTATCATGCGGTTACACTTTGGTTGCGCAAACTTTTATCGTCAGCGGAACGATATTTGACGAAGCGGATGATACCATGGCAGGCGTTAACGTCTATCTCAAAGACAAGCCCGGAATAGGTACGTCTTCCGATTACGAAGGAAAGTTTTCCATTAAAGTCGCAAAAGGCGACGTCGTTATTTTTTCCTTTATAGGATATGAAACGCAGGAACGGTATGTGACGAAAGAAGAAACCGGCATAAAAATATCCATGCAACCATCGTCGGTGGTATTGGAGGAAGCCGTAGTGACCGGTATGGGCACTACGCAAAGAAAAGTAAGCGTAGTGGGAGCTATTACTACCGTAAACGTAAAAGAACTGCAATCTCCCGCCACGTCTATAAACAATATGCTGGGCGGTCGGGTGCCGGGTATCATCGCTCTGCAAAGCAGCGGAGAGCCGGGTGATAACATTTCCGATTTCTGGATACGCGGTATCGGCACTTTTGGCGCCAATTCCCAGGCATTGGTATTGATTGACGGACTGGAAGGACAGTTGAATACGATTGATCCCGCCGATATTGAAAGTTTTTCGGTTCTGAAGGATGCTTCGGCTACTGCCGTATATGGAGTACGCGGGGCTAACGGCGTGATACTGGTAACCACGAAGCGCGGAGAAGAAGGCCGTCCGAAAATTACCGGAAGAGCGAATTTCACGATTTCGCACCTGACACGTCTGCCAGAATATGTCGGAGCTTATGATTATGCTCTGTTGGCTAACGAAGCAAGGGTGGTCAGGGGCGATCTTCCGATGTATTCCGATTTGGAACTGACGCTGATTAGACGTCATTTGGATCCCGATTTGTATCCTGACGTTGACTGGCAGTATGAAACGTTGAAAAACACTTCTTTCAAACAAACTTATTACACCAGCATAAGCGGAGGCGGAAAAGTAGCCCGTTATTTCGTCAGTTTGGGACTTTCCAGCGAACCGGCTGCCTATAAACTGGCGGAAAACAACGATTATAGCGCCAAGATCGGTTATCAAAAATATACAATGCGCACCAATGTGGATATTGACCTGACCAAAACTACCAATGTATATTTCGGTATGGACGGCTTTTATACCGGCAATACGCAGCCGGGATCGGCCAGTACCGACTATCTATGGCAGGCACAGGCCATGCTCACGCCACTGACCATACCTCTCATGTATTCGACGGGCGAAGTTCCATCCTACGGAACAGGTTCTAACTCGTACTCGCCTTATGTGATGCTCAACCATACGGGGATGAGATTCAACTCCGAAAACAACATTGTAGCAACGCTGGCTGTCAAACAGGATTTGTCTTCTCTTGTCGAAGGACTGAAACTGAGAGTGCAGGGCGCTTATACATCGAACAGTCAATTTAGCGAACGGCGTTATGTGCTGCCTGACATGTATTATGCGGACGGGAGAAGAATAGACGGTTCACTGCAATTAGTGAGAAGAATCAACTCGCAGCAAGTCCAATATACATACGGAGAGGATCAGTACCGGAAATTCTTTATGGAATCAACGCTCAATTACGAAACCCTGCTTAAATCCGACCACCGCATCTCAGGCCTGCTGTATTATTATATCAGCGATCAGAAACGCGCTTCGGACGTGAGCAGATACAGCGGTTCGCTTCCTGCAAGCCTGGCAGCCCTTCCGATAAGGTATCAAGGCGTTTCATCCAGGCTTACGTATGGCTTCCGCGACACTTACTTGCTGGATGCCAACTTTGGCTATACCGGTTCGGAGAATTTCCAGCCGGGAGCGCAATACGGTTTCTTCCCTTCCGTGGCAGTCGGATGGGTGCCTACGCAATATGATTTTGTTACGGAGACAATACCCTGGTTGAATTTTTGGAAAATACGCTATTCGTATGGCAGTGTGGGCAACGACCGTATCAGTGGTAACAGGCGGTTTGCTTACCTGACTACTTTCAGCGACGCCTCCGCTACGTGGGGCGGAAGCGCCGGACTGACCGAAAACATGGTGGGAGCCGATAATTTGATGTGGGAAAAGGCCATCAAGAGCGACCTGGGCATAGAAATGCAGCTCTTTAAGCAAAAAGTCTCGCTTACGGTAGATTTCTTCAACGACCAGCGGGATGGAATTTTTCAACAACGCACCCAGGTGCCGGCTTATATAGGCGCTGTGAACATGCCGTACGGAAATGTAGGCAGCATGAGGAGCTATGGTTCCGACGGAAACGTTTCGTTTACACATTCCTTTGACAAAAAAACATCTTTTACGATCAGGGCGAACTACACCTATTCTCTCAATAATGTGCGGAACTGGGAACAGCCCGATCAGCGCTACAGTTATCAGAATTATAACGGATGGCCTAACGACGCGACACGAGGATTCAAGTCTTTGGGACTTTTCAGGGACGAAGCTGATGTGGCTGCCAGTGCAACGCAGTTTGGCGTCGTGCTTCCGGGCGATATAAAGTACAAGGATGTGAATGCCGACGGCGTGATTAACGACTACGACAAAATTCCTCTTTCGCTGACCAACAATTTTCCTTCGTTGATGTACGGATTCGGAGGAGAATTTAATTACAAAGATTTCACTTTGGGCGTGCTTTTTAAGGGGACGGGGAAAACCGAATTTTACCACGTCGGGATATACGATAGCCGCTGGGACGGTAACAATGCATACGGCTATGTGCCTTTTCATGGCGGAGCCGTCGGTAACGTATTGGTCATGGTTGCCGATCAGCGCAACCGCTGGACGCCGGCTTCCTATTCGGGAGATCCCGCTACGGAAAATCCCGACGCCATGTTCCCGCGTTTGAGCTATGGCGCCAATACGAATAATACGCAATTGTCCGATTTCTGGAAAAGAAACGGCCAGTACCTCAAAATACAGGAAATAAGCCTGTCATATAACCTCAAACTGGAAAGTCTGCAAAAAATCGGCGTCTCGTCCATTAATTTGCAGTTAGTGGGCAACAATCTGTACACGTGGGATAAAATTAAAATATTTCATCCCGAACAGGCATGGAGAAATGGGGTAATATATCCTACTCCCGCACAGTATACTTTCCAAATGTATATTTATTTATAAAAAAAGATAACTTTATATGAGAAATATAAAATTTATGCAAACAATAAAAACATTCTTCACAGCAATATTTCTTGGCGGGATGTTATCATTCGGTTCATGCGGGGATTTTATGAACATCAACGAATATACCCGCGACATGCTCACTTACGATTCCATATTTTCCGGCAAAGAACGGCTGGAAGCCTATTTGTGGGCGACGGCAGCCCGTTTGCCTCACGAAGGCGCTATATGGGGCAATGGCGCTGCTTCGGGGAAATCGTTCCCGGGAATAGCCTGTTCCGACGAAGGATTCATACAGTGGATTTCCGGCGGCTGGCATGCAGGACAATTTATACAGGGAACGCTGAATGCTGACAATATCGCAAGCAGCAACCTCTCTATTTGGGGTGAGATGTACCAGATCATACGTAAAATAAACCTGATCATCGCCAATATTGACAAATGTGCACTGTCGGCGATTGAACGCAACGAGTTGTTGGGCTATTCCTACTTTATACGCGCATACGCCTATTCGCATCTTTTGATGGTGCACGGACCGGTAGTGCTTGTCGGCGACCGGATTTACGAAACCAACATGACGCCGGATTATTACATCACCGAGCGGGCTACTTACGACGAATCCGTGGAATACATTTGTTCCGAACTGGAAAAGTCGGCGCGTTTCATTCCCCTCAAAGTGACTGTGGCCAATTTCGGACGGCCTACGCGCGGCGCCGTCTATGGATTGATTGCACGTATCAGGCTTCAACATGCCAGCCCGCTGTTTAACGGCGGAGGAGGCGCTTCGGGCGTAGCTGCCGGATCGGCAAGGTCTTATTTCGGAGACTGGAAAAGGGCGTCAGACGGCGCCGATTTCGTTAATCAAACTTATGAGGAGAAAAGATGGGCGATGGCAGCATATTGTGCAAAACGCGTGATGGACATGAATCTCTATGCGTTGCATACCATCGAAGCCGACAACAGTACGCCGGAACTGCCGGCAGGCATTATCAACCGGAACGACTTCCCGGACGGGCCGGCTGGCATTGACCCGTACAGATCGTACGCCGAAATGTTCAATGGCGAAGGAGTTGCCGCCAACAATCCTGAATTTGTGTGGGGACGTATGGAACCGGTTGTCGCATCTTATACCCAGCACAGCTTTCCGAAAGAATACGGCGGGTATGGCGGAATGGCGCTTACACAAAAGGTGGTGGACGCCTACTTTCTGGCGGATGGCAGCGACCCGGTTGCACCCGGAACGCTCGATTGCCCATATGACGAATCGGGCTTCATGTCGGGCGTAAAAACCTTCTCGGGATACAGGCTGGGAGGAGGAAGCTATCCGGTATACAATATGTACGTAAACCGAGAGGCAAGATTTTATGCCTGCGTGGGATTCAGCCAGTGCCTTTGGCCGATGCTTTCCACTACCGAAACGGCGCGAAACAACATCTATTTCGGTTATGCAACGGATGACAATGTGGGAAAATACAAATCGGCGGGCAATGTGGAAGACTATACCACCACAGGATATGTTTCCAAAAAATACGTTCATCCGGACGACGCATGGACGGGCACGAGTGCAAGCCGTTTGCCCAAACCATTTGGCATCATACGCTATGCCGAAATCCTCCTCTCGTATGCAGAAGCGTTGAACAACCTTACCAGGGAATGGACCGTTACGGGAAGCGACAGCATTGAATATACCTTTTCACGCGACGTAAATGAAATGGCCAAAGCTTTCAATCAGGTGCGTTACAGAGCCGGACTTCCGGGGCTTACAGACGTACAGCTGGCAGAGAGGGAGCTGATGTTTGCCGCCATAGAAAGGGAACGGATGATTGAGTTTCTGCACGAAAACAGGCGGTATTACGATATCCGCCGCTGGGGCGTGTATCTGGAGCGGGATTCGGAACCCGTTGAAGGCATGAATATCGAAGGCAAAAGGAGCGACGGCTCTTACTACCAGCGTACGCGACTGGACAATCTGCGGGCGCGAAGCCGCGTAACCGACAGGAAAATGGTATGGGTGCCCATTACCAGCAATGAAATAAAGCGCGTACCGTCTATTGTACAAAATCCGGGATGGTAAACCTTCTTTCTTTATACATTATTTTTTAATCAAAAAACGATATGAAAAAATACAATCACTCCAAGAATATCAGGAATATGAAAATACGGCGTTTTTCAACAGCCGTCTGCTGCGCAATGCTTCTAACGCTAATGCTTTCCTGCGATAACGGCGAACGGTTTGGCGAGGAAATGTACAAAAACGTCTTCGCTTTGATAAGCGACAACGACAATGTCTATTCGGCAGTCCATTCCTTTGAAAATGAAATATCCGAAGGTTTCGTCTCCATATACTGCGGTGGCACAAGGCCTGTGGCGGAAGACGTCACAATCGAGCTGGAATACGACACCCTCGTCGTCGACGCCTACAATTACAGGTATTACGATCTCGACTCCTCCCGTTATTCCAAAATGCTTGACGCCTCTCACTTCGACATGCTCAGCTTCACCGCCACCATAAAAGCCGGACAGCCGGACCCCTACGTCACTTTCCCGCTGCAAATTCATACGGCGGGCATATCGCCGGATTCCATATATTTCATTCCCTTAAGGATAAAACGTTTGAGCCGCGAATATGAAATCAATCCGGAAAAAGTCAGCGTGATGTACCGGCCTTTTATGGAAAACAGGTATGCACAGACGAAAGTAAGCACAACCTATTCGTCGCGTGGCGAAAAAGAGGGTAAAGAAATCGTTTCCACCAAGAAAATGTATCCGCTTACGGCCACGAAGTCGCGCATTACGGTCGATACGCAGACCGGACTGACGGACAATATCACGGATTTAAATTTGATATGGCGTTACGCCATCATCCTGACCGTGGGCGACGACAACCTGGTGACCCTTTCACCTTACGGCGCTATTGAGGTGGAACCGTTGGGCGAACCGGATGAAAATCGTTACGAAGAACGCGATTTCAAAAGGTTTTATCTCCATTATCGCTACCGCACGCTGACAGCGCCTGCTTCTTCAACATCGGAAGCGGCGTATGGCGCATGGAGCGAAATCGTCGAAACGCTCAAAAGGCAGAATTAAGACATTTATTTCTGCACGTCTGTTATTGAGAATGCCAGACTGCCTCTAACCGCTCATTTTCCGGAATGGGCGGTTTTTTTACGCTAACAAGTCGCTCAGTGACCTCACTGCGTCGCTCAGTGACCTCACTGCGTCGCTCAGTGACCTCACTGCGTCGCTCAGTGACCTCACTGCGCCGCTCAGTGACCTCACTGCGTCGCTCAGTGACCTCACTGCGTCGCTCAGTGACCTCACTGCGTCGCTCGGCGAAGAGACCAACCTTTTACCAAAGGTTGATCTTACATTCATCTATATTATCTGATCTGGAAAAAAACAAAGTAGAGAATTGTCAAAAGGGCGTTATATCGTCCCTTTTGTACTCGGCAAATCGAATTTATACACATCACGCCTGATGGCCATTTTCACGGCTTTGGCGAATGTTTTGAATATTCCTTCTGCTTTGTGGTGTTCATTTTGACCTTCGGCTTTAATGTTCAGGTTCATTTTTGCCGCATCACTCAGCGATTTAAAAAAATGCAATAACATTTCCGTGGGCAACGCTCCTATTTTTTCACGCCGGAAATCAGCGTCCCATACAAGCCATGCGCGTCCTCCGAAATCAAGCGTAACACTGCAAAGGCAATCGTCCATCGGCAAGCAAAAGCCATAACGTTCTATGCCTCTCTTACTACCCAACGCTTGATGTAACGCTTCGCCGAGCGCTATTGCCGTATCTTCGACCGTATGGTGTTCATCGACTTCCAAATCTCCTTTTGTCCTGACGAGCAGATTTATGCCGCCATGTTTGCCGATTTGTTCAAGCAAATGGTCAAAAAAACCTGTGCCGGTCGATATTTCGCACTCTCCCGAACCATCAAGGTTCAACGATACAAGAACATCTGTTTCCTTGGTAGTTCTATGAATTGTAGCCGTCCTTTCGCCTGCAAACAGGAAATCTTTAATCTTATCCCACGAATCAAAAAATTGAAACCTTGAAGATTCGAAGATTTGAAGATTTGAGAATTTCCTGAAAATATCAATAAGTATTCCTTTGCATCCCAAATTTTCGGCTAATTGCATATCCGTTTCACGGTCGCCTATCACATAAGAATTTTCCAGATCATATTCTCCCGTCATATATTCTTTTAACAGTCCTGTTTGAGGCTTTCGACAGGGGGAATTATTTTCGGGAAAAGACGTGTCTATCAAAATATTGTCAAATGTAATTTCTTCATCGGAAAATATTTGAAGCATTTTTTGTTGCACGTTATCAAAATCTTGACAAGGATATGCATCCGTACCGAGACCGTCTTGATTTGAGACCATGACAAATTCAAAATCAAGATTTTTCTTGATAAAATACAAATTTCGTATCACGCCTGGTAAAAATTTGAGTTGCTCCAATGTATCAATCTGAAAAGTTACCGGCGGCTCTATAATTAAAGTCCCGTCTCTGTCGATGAATAATGCTTTCTTTTTCATCATTTTAGAACGGCAACTCCGAACTTTCGTCTGCCGGTGTTATTTCAGGGGGAAAAGTCGATTGCGAAGTCGGCTGCGAGAATGGATTATCTCCTTGGGTTTCGGCATCAAGTTCTATTTTCCAAGCCCTTATGTCATTATACCAGCGACCCTGATACTCGCGACAATCAATGTCGAAACTGATTTTCAGCGATTGTCCTTGCTGTATGTTGTATTGATCTATTTTATCACCCCATAGATTGAACATCATTCTCTTGGGATACTGCGATGTCGGGTCATATTCAATCACATACTCCTGTTTTTTCCATGTCCCGTTTCTTCCTTCGCCTGTCTGAACAGGTTGAACTGCAATTATTTTACCTCTAAGTTCCATATTATTTTATTAATTTTAAAGCATTTATTAATATTCTGTTTTCATCTTCCGTACCGACCGTAATTCTTAAACAACCAATGCATAAAGAAACATTACTCCTGTTCCTTACAACTATTCCGTTATTTACCAGATAATTATAGGTGGAAATTGCATCTTTCATCTTAACTAACAAAAAGTTTGCGTCGGAGGGAAAAACTTTTTCCACGAAAGGCAGATTTTTCAATTTTTCCGCAAGCAAAGTCCTTTGTTCAAGCAGCATTTCAACCCATTTATTTTTGCGCTCTTCATAATCCAATTGCTCAAAAACAATTTTTTGCGTCAGCAAATTCAGATTATAAGGATATTTCACACTGTTGAAATACCGGATAACTGCTTCCGAAGCAAAAGCCATTCCACACCTGACCGAAGCCATTCCCCATGCTTTGGAAAAAGTCTGTAACACAATCAGACGAGGATATTTGTCCAAATCCGGAAGCCACGAATTTTCAGAGATAAAATCAATATATGCCTCATCTATAATCACAATTCCTTCATAACGATTCAAAATTTTAAGTATTTCATCTTTTTTCAATGCATTTCCGGTCGGATTATTGGGCGAACATAGAAACAACACCTTGGTCTTGTTGTCTATCCGGTTTAAAAGTCTTTCGGCATCAAGCGAAAAATCGTTATTCAATAAAACTTTTCGATATTCCACATTATTTATATCGGCACACACTTCATACATGCTGTAAGTCGGGGCAATGGCTACAATATTATCTTCTTTCGGTTCGCAAAATATTCTTATTATCAAATCAACAGGTTCATCGCTTCCAACTCCGAGCATAATTTGAGAAGGCCTGACCTTCTTTATGCCGGCAATTTTCTTTTTCAATTCCGTTTGCAAAGGATCAGGATAACGGTTATAGGGTAAGTTCATCGGATTTTCGTTGGCGTCAAGAAAAACCAAAGCCTCACCCTTAAATTCATTGCGTGCGCATGAATATGGTTTCAAGTTAAATATATTACTTCTAACAAGTTTCGAAATTTCCATCCTGTTATTTTTCCGACAAAATTACGTTATTTTTTCTTAAAAAGAAACAAATGAAAAAAAATATATTTGGAAATAAGTTGTAACTCACCTATCTTTGCGCTCAAAAATTAATATCAAGCAATGAAAAAATTATTTTATACAATTAACATTTGTGCATTAATACTTTCATTTTCAGGATGCTCAAGTAAGGTTGCCGATAAAAACGCAAATGTAATTATCGAAATACCGGACACAATTTTCAACACTTATCTGGTCAAGAATTTTGATATAAACAAAGACGGCAACATTACCGTCGAAGAAGCAAAAGCAATCAAGGATTTGAATATCTCCGGTATGGGCATTGAAAAACTTGACGGTATCGAAAAATTTGCAAATCTTGAAAAATTAGATTGTAGCAATAACCAACTTGAAGAGTTGGAACTCCGTTATAACAAAAAACTTAACAATCTTGTTTGTACAGGAAACAAACAACCTCTTACTATTTATATCGGGATGACAAGTCTGCTGAAAAGAAGCAATGTCCAAAAACCGGAGAGCGGAAGTAAACCGAAAATGGAGGATATGAAAAATCCGATTGACGATACGAAAGTTACCTTCGACAAAGACAAAACAAACGTAATCCTTTCGTTCGATGATTAATTAAAAATTTAAGAGTGAGAGTCGTTCGGCTATCAATATTTTTAATAAGTTTGGTATTTACCAACTGTCATCGGAAACCGTTTGGGATGTTGGAAAATACAGATACAGTTCACATAAATCGTTTTGATACGGCGTTGTATTATTGGATTCAGTCCGATGACACAACGTATCTTTCTTCCGTAAAAAATGCCTGCGGAGACATGTTTGATTTGCTTGGACGCGCTCTGTTTCAAGACGATAATACACAAACGGCAGAATATAACAACAAACTGATCAATTATTTTTCCGAACCGACTTTAAAAGCATTATATAAAGATGCAATAACCCGCTTCTCTCCCGATTCGACAAGAACAAAAAATATTTCACAGGAATTAGGCGTTGCATTTGCAAAATTGAAATCCCTGCTGCCTCAAATTCAAATTCCTGCCGTATATTTTCATGTTTCAGGTCTGCAACAAAACTTCATTGTTGCCGATAGCCTGATTTCGTGCTCCATAGATAAATATCTGGGTTCGGACTACCCTTTATATCAAGATTATTTCTATGACTATCAACTGAAAAACATGATTTCTTCTCAAATCGTCAATGATTATCTTACGGTTTGGCTAAAGTCCGAAAATCCGTTTCAAGGAAGAGAAAATATATTGTTAGACAGAATGATATATGAAGGTAAGATTATATATCTCATCACAGCTATCACTAAAAATACAACATACAATAAGGTCATGAACCTGACCGACGACGAATTTGACCGGTTAAAAAACAATGAATCGGCGCTCTGGATGACAATTATAGAACGCAAACACCTTTATACGCCGGATATTGTAACTACTGACAAATATTTCTTATCTTCGCCCGCAACATTTCTTTCGAACCAAACGCCCGGTAATACAGGTTCATTCATTGGTTTTCGCATCGTACAATCCTATATAAACAAAACCAAATCCGATTGCCGGGATCTGATGAAAAATAATGACAGTCAGGATATTCTTACAAAATCAAAATATAAACCATAAAAAAACTCTTTAAAAGTTTAAAAATTCAAGGAAGTATGAACAAAAATAAATTAAAAGCCGTTTTGTTTGATATGGATGGCGTTTTGTATGATTCGATGAGGAATCACGCTTCGTCATGGATAAAAGTTATGTTTCGTCATGGCTTTCAAATAACTGAACGAGAGGTTTATATGAATGAGGGTCGTACGGGAGACGAGACAATAGACATTGTTTCGAAGCGTGAGGGTAAAGAAACAGGGAAGGAAGAACGAAAAAAAATATATGCCGAAAAAGCGAAAGAATTTGCCGCCTGCCCGCCTGTCGTACCGGTAGAAGGAAGTTTGGATCTGTTGAAAAAAGTAACTGACAGCGGTTTGTTTGTTATGCTCGTTACGGGCTCAGGGCAACCGACGCTGCTTGACCAGCTGAACAAAGATTTTCCGGGATTTTTTACTCGCGAGAAAATGATAACTTCGTTTGATGTAACGAAAGGAAAACCCAACCCCGAACCGTATTTGACGGCTCTCAAGAGAGGAAATTTCGAACCGGACGAAGCAATCGTCGTCGAAAATGCTCCTTTGGGCATACAAGCGGCAAAAGCAGCCGGAATATTTACTATCGCAACGAATACCGGCATCCTCTCCGACGCTGTCCTTCAGGAAGCAGGCGCCGATATTATATTGCCTTCAATACGCGCTGTTTATGATAACTGGGATAAACTTTTAAAAAAAAGAAACGCTTATTTTTTCTCCGGCATTAGCAAATTGTGCTAATAATGTTATCTCCTCGAAAAATATCCCTTCCTGCAAAGAAATATTCGTATTTTGCTGTTTAACCTGAGTTCGGGATAAGAAATAGCCGTTTACGGCTTATATATCAATAGAACACAATGTGAAATGAACGATTTTGTCCATCAGGACGTACACCGTGAATGTCCTGCGGACAATTGAAAGGAGGTATGATTCATTTTTCTATTGATATGTATCTCCTGCGGAGAATCCATGCGTTGATTTTTATCCGGAAAATATTTTTCTTATCCCGAACTCAGGCTGTTTAATCTTAACCCACATTGCAGTTCATCAGATTATAAAATGCTGTAAAAAAGCCAAGTCCATTTTTTCAAATTCCGATTTGTGCACTACAAATTTTCGTTTTGTAAAGGGTAGCGGTTTGTATTTAACC
>JAITJX010000118.1 GCA_031278765.1 Tannerella sp.
AAATGTCATTGGTGTTATTTCTTGTATTATCTTTACGCAGATTTTTACTATGAGTTTTAACGGGATTTCGGCTCTGTATAAGAATCAAAAATAGGTAAATTAGTTTTTAGAAGTCCCCATAAAAGACTTGAAGAAGGACGAATATCGTCGGCAGTGTTTAAGCACGAAGCGGTATTCCGGTTGCTTCGATGGGATGAATTGGTACTGCTTGTCGAGGGCATAAATCCGAATGTAAAAAGGCGAAAAAGATATTGTAAATAGTTGGTTTACAATTTGTTTATTTCATTTTTAGGTTGTATCTTTACGGCATGAAACAAGCGCAAATAAAGATAAGAATCCTTCCCATAGCAAAGGCTGAGATTGCCCGTCTTCAGAAAGACAATCTCAGTCTACAGGAGGAGAATCACAGTCTCCGGGAGGAGAATCTCAAGCAGGCCCAGGAATTATTATATTACAAGCGTCTGTTCTATGGACGCCGCTCGGAGAGGCGCATCCCGGATCATCCGGATGGTCAACTTTTCATTCCATTCGGGCAAGAATCCATTCCGGAAGAGACGTCGGATATAAAGCCGTTAGTAGAGGAGATACAGGTTGCATCATACACACGAAGAAACAGAGCGCGTAGAGAAAGCCGGAAGCTCCGCCGGGAAGAGATACCGGCAGATATAGAACGCCGCACGCGCGTGATAGAGCCGGAAGGGATTGATCTTGAAAAGACGACCCGCATAGGCGAAGATGTCCGAGAAATCCTTCATTACATTCTTTGCTGTCCGGAAGAGGCCCGCTCCCTTCTTTTTCTTCGGCGTTGATAAGTGGGGTTGCCGGTGATGGGTATCTTTGCTGTCCGGAAGGGGGTATGTAATGCCCCGTACCGTCTTTTTTCAACAGGATACGGGGCGTTTTGTCATTGTCGAAATCGTTTAATGTCTGTTTTTCTTCGGGCTACTTTCCTTTGCTGAAGTCGGCATGGTTATGCTGTGATTTTCTGCGCCGGGGTTGCGTCCTGCCACGTTCCGTTTTACTTTGCCTGTACGGATCGTCTGTTTGGATTAATAGCCCGGATTTTGAATCAGTTTATCATTTTTGTTCATCTCTGACCGCAGAATTGGGAAGAAATAAGCTTTATCATCCCAGTTTCTGGTTTCAAGTACTTCGTGGAAGATTGTCGGCACAGGTGAGGTCGTATTGTCAGGCAACAATTTGTATAAAACATTTGCCTTATATACGTCGATGTCATAAGCTTCCGGCCCGATTGCCCATCTGCGGACATCGAAGAAGCGCTGATCTTCATACATCATTTCAATGCGCCTTTCATGGCGGTAGCGCTTGCGTAGCGCATCGCCTTCTTCGGTAACGTCGGGTAGTCCTGCACGCTTACGTATCATGTTGATATATGTGCGCGCTTCGGCGTCCTGTCCGAGTTCGATACAGGCTTCGGCATAATTCAGCAGAACTTCGGCGTATCGCATGTGTCGCCAAGGCACTTCCTGTCCGAGACTGTGTTCGACGGCAACGGTGTTCGGGTCGAGCATTTTCCTGCAAAGGTAAAGCGTCTGTCCGCTATTGCCGGGTTGAAACGGGCTGCTGCGGCTGTCTATTCCGGCTTCAATCACGACGTTGTTGGCTTCGCTGTCCCATCTTTCAAAATATCCTACATGGATGACGTTGTATGGGTCCAGGTGAGCTGAGTAGGCCGGACGAGTTGACCATGGGGCTCCTTCATAGAGAATGTTGGCGTAAAACCTCGGTTCTCTGTTTTTGTAGGGGAATGTTGCCATGTCGGGGTCTTTCCAGTCAAAAGATGTTCCGTCTTTCATCTCAAAATCGTCTACAAGGTTTCCGATAACAGCGTTATTGCCTTGTCCGCCATATCCGTTCGGACCGTTCATAACGGCGAGGTTGTTATCATTCGGTATCGTATTGGTAGTATAGTATCTTAGCCAGATATCTTCTTCAGTACCTTTGGACAGGAACAGTTCGGCATAATTCTCTGCGACTGAATCGGTCGGTGCGGGATTCTGTTTGTACAGACTGTAGATGCCCAAATCAATTACCGCTTTGGCTGCATCTTTTGCGGCCTGCCATCTTGCGGCCTGGCTTCCGCCGGAATAGCCTAACAGTTCTGGATTGGAATATCCGGGATAAATAAAGGTGTTGTGAAGGTCGCTTGCCGCATGGAGGAGCACTCTTGATTTGAGTGTCAGCGCTGCGCCTCTGGTTGCACGACCTTTGTCACTCTGTGTCGTCGGTAGCAGGCGGGCAGCGTCATCAAGGTCTTCTATAATGAAATTGATACAGTCTTCATAAGAATCACGGGGAACGACAAACTCATCATCAAGTTCATAAGCGTCTTTAATGGCAGGCACTCCTCCATAAAGACTCGTCAAATGGAAATAATCCCATGCTCTCAGGAACTTTACTTCTCCAATCATAGCGTCTTTGTCTTCATAAGTTGCGACATCAACACTCGAAAGAAACAGATTGCACGCTCTTATCCGGCTGTAACAGGATGTCCACTCAGGTTGTCTCTGCCATCCGATTAAATTATCGGCGGTCATCAAACAGCGGTTGAAACCAAGTACGGATGTGTTATCTCTGCGGTGAGCTTCATCAACGAAAGCTGCTTTCATAAACTTATTAAAACCATGTTCCAGATTGTAATATATCCCATTGATGAAAGTCTTTGACAAAGCCTCGTCTTTCCAAACATCTGCTGAAGAGAACTCGCTTAAGGGAGTTGTCTCAAGGAAATTATCATTACAGGAAACTGTAAAAACGATACAGCAGCAAATCATTCCAAGATTAAATCTAAAATTTTTCATATTCGTTTAAAATGTTAAGTTAATACCTGAATTATATACTTTGCTCAAAGGGTAGACATTCCCAACCGTCTCGGGGTCGAAAGATTTCAGAGGGGTAAACGTCAGCAAATTAGATCCACTTAAATAGATACTTAAAGCGCTGATGCCTAATTTTCTGCATACGTTTTTCGGGATGTTATATCCAATCTGAAGACTCTTAAGTCTTAAATAGTCATTGTTTTTGAGCCAGTACGTATTATTAATCCCCGCAGTTCCGCCTGACACGCCACTTGTCCAGTATTCCCCGCCGGTGTTCCACGTTCTTGGTTTGCTCGCGTTCGGATTATCGACTGTCCAGCGGCCATTGGCGTCATCTTCCAGAAAATCGCCTTGCAGACCGGATTCAAGCGTGTAAGTGCGGACGGCACCGGCTGCACCTTGCAACAGCGTCGAAAGATAAAACTGCTTGTATGTAACGTTGATATTCAAACCTCCTGTAAGCGTTGGCTGGTCGGACTTATCGTACCTTACCAAATCAAGACCGTTGATTTCGCCATCCTGGTTATAATCTTCGAAAATAATATCACCCGGACGAGCTCCGTTCCAGTGAGGGTATGCATTGACAGCCGCCTCATCCTTAAATATTCCGATAGCGTTGTAATAAAGACCTGCATTAAGCGGTTTCCCTGTTGATTGTTGATAATCCAGAGAGCCGGGCGCTTCATCCCAAAAAACAATCTTGTTTTTGGCATAAGTAAGATTACCGTTGATTTCAAATGTGAAATCCTGAATTTCATCGTTAAATCCGGCGCCAATCTCTATACCACGGTTTTCCATCTTACCGATATTCTCTCTTGGAAGAGACAATCCGGTAGAAGCCGGTATAGATGCATTGCGGTATGCAAGGATATTGTCTCGGAAATTATAAAAATACTCGAAAGAGAACGAGACCTTGTTATCAAAAAAATAACTGTCAAAACCAACGTTGGATTGATTTGCAACTTCCCATGTAATATCGGGATTAGCGATACGAAGTTCATACAGTGTTTTAACCTGTTCATCCTCGTTGATAATAAATGAGCCACTTCCGTATCCGTAACTCGAAAGATACTGATATGCGTCGATACGGTCGTTACCGGTTTGTCCCCACGACGCCCTTATTTTGAAATAATTTATCACAGGGAGGCTGTTTTTCCAGAAGCCTTCTTCAGAAACCATCCACCCGGCAGAGACGCCGGGGAAGAAACCGTAACGTCCTTTTTCGGGGAAAATATATGAACCGTCGTATCTTCCGACCAATTCAAGCAAATACCTGTGGCGATAGTTATAATTTATACGGCTGAAATAGTTCAGTCTGCGGCTCAGAGATGCAGAGCCGTCGTTTTCTTTGTTGAGTTCGCTTCCGGCGAACAGCTGGTCGATGGCGTCCGTAAGAAATCCTCTTCTGAAAGCGGAAAAAGATGCCGTACCACCGGAAATCTTCTCCAATCCAACCATAATCTTAACATGATGACTTTCTGCAAAGCTGCGTTCAAAGTTCGCCAAAGCGTTCAAGGTAAGCTGTTCGCCTTCACTTGTGTTTTGCGTAAGTTCAGGACTTGAATAAGGCCCGTCAAGCGCACCGGTTACAACCGGATTCTTTTGTTCGTCCACCGTCACGCCATCCCATGAATAAAGCATATAGGGTGTTCTCCACAGTTTCCTGTAATAGAGATTTTTATCCGCCGACACATTGCCGACCAGCGAAAGGCCTTTGATATGCGGAATGTCAATCGCAAGTTTCACATTACTCATGAAGCGATAGTTTCGCCTTTGATCATATCCCAGCGCATCGGAGGCGCTAATGCCCGGATGAGATCCTGCCTGGTAGCCGGTAGCCGGTTTGCCTCCGGGATAATAGGCGACGAGGGTTGGTTTGCTTCTGTTAATGAGATAATCGAAAGGGTTTCCTGCGAAATTGCGGTCTTCTTGATCACCTGCCAAATCAAGGCTCAGATTGATATTTTTGGTTATTCTTCCATCGATGTTCGATCTGAAATTAAATTGCGAATACTTGGCGCTGCTGTTTTTATAAATCGCATCCTGATACTTATATCCCAGTGAAACGAAATATCTCAGATTCTCATTACCGCCTCTTAATGAAATATTATTGTTGCTCTGAGGGGCTGTCGGTTTGAAGACTTCGGCAAACCAGTCCGTATCAGGGTAGCGCCAGGGATCCGAGCCGTCTCTGAACTTTTGAATCTCTTCTTCCGTATATTGGGGACTCCTGCCCGCATACTGGTTAATTTCATTAATCATCGTCGCATAAGTAGCAGAGTTTGCCATTTTCGGGATAATCGTTGGTTGACTTAAAGCATAATTCAGGTTAACGGAAAGTTTCGGTTTCATGTTTGCCCCACGTTTGGTCGTAATCAGGATAACTCCGTTAGCCGCCCTTGCTCCATAAATGGCTGCCGAAGCATCCTTAAGCAGCGAGATACTTTCTATATCAACAGGGTCTAAGTTCGACATGCTGCGGTCGACGACACCGTCTATGACAATCAGTGCGGAATTATCTCCGAACGTGTTTGATCCTCTGATTCTGATAGTAGGATTGTCATTTCCCGGTTCGCCGGTTGTATTCACGGCAACCAGACCGGACAGTTCTCCTGCCAGCAAATTTGAAAAATTAGTTACCGGCGCTATTCGTAACCTCTCGCCTCCTACCTGACTGATTGCGCCGGTAACCGTCACTTTTGTTTGCGTACCGTAACCTACCACCACCACTTCTTCGAGCGTCTGAGCGTCTTCTTGAAGTATGATGTTGAAAGATGTCTGGTTGCCGACGTTGATTTCCTGCGTTACATACCCGACGAAAGATATTTGCAACGTGGCATTGTTTTTGATTGTCAGGGCGAACTTTCCGTCGGCATCAGTACTGATGCCGTTGGTAGTCCCTTTTTCCACTACGTTGGCTCCAATAACTGTCTCGCCTGCCGAGTCGGTTACTGTCCCGCTCACTCGTTTCTGAGCCATGAGGCTAAGTGAACAGCATGTAAGGATGTACAGCAAGGCAAGTGTTTTTCGCCATGTCTCGTTTCTTAAAAAATTAATTTTGTAGTTCATAGGTATAAAAATTTTATTTGTAAATAAAAAAAATGTGTTCGGAAATAAAAAGCGCCGGGACAAGCATATTACTTTCCCCTAAAACGGCCTGCCTTGTGATGAATGAACCTTTCATTGTAATGGGAGAACTTTTCATTATGCAGAGAAAATGGTTCGGCATACCGAAAAAACTTTTCGATGCGCCGAGAGAACCGGGCGACATGTTGCGGGAAATTTGCATTCCATCGGCAGCGACGGGGTATGACCCGCCTCTGCGTGGCGGCGCGTCGTGCAAACAGAACGACACGTTGCGTGAGCCTTGCGACGCGTCGCGTAAACGGCGGGAAATTACGTATGGTATGGATGCGTCTCTTCGCAGGCCGGCGGAAACGCGGCGGCCTGCGAGCGTATGACTGGCGAATGGGGAATGGAGTATATGGCTATAAATATCTGATAAATAGCGAGTTACCGTCCACCCCACACAAATTTTGGATTGGGAGCGGCGGCGATCTTCCTTTGCAGGAAGGACGGCAGTTTTGTTTATATAATTTATTGCTCGCATAGTAAAGTCATTTGGTGGGAGCAAAGTTATTGGGCTGTCTCAAAAGCCCGGAATTTGCAACTTTACCCTCTCGACAATACATTGTGGAAGGGGTAAATTGTTTAAAATCGCCTTTTTGAGACATGCCCGGATCTGCTTCGTACAATGACGGGGACGTTGCCGCCGTCATTCGCGCGGCCGCGGTTGCCCCCGCCTTCGTCATTGCGAGGAGCGGAGCGACGCGGCAATCCAGGTCTGTCCCGCCTTTCGTTGTTGTGAATATAGCTTGCATACTTTCACTTCGGCTACGGCGCGGGTCGCTTCCGTGCGCCGGTGGCCGCCGCTCGTTTCGCCCGGAAGGAGGAACCCCAGCGAGTGGAGGTCGTCGATCGTAAAGGTAGTAGGATTGTTGTTATACATTCCGTAAGCCCATATTTTGACGTACATCA
>JAITJX010000138.1 GCA_031278765.1 Tannerella sp.
GATTTTCCGTGTACGTAAAATGATTTTCCGTGTACGTAAAATGATTTTCCGTGTACGTAAAATGGTTTTCCGTGTACGTAAAATGATTTTCCGTGTACGTAAAATGATTTTCCGTACACGGAAAATGGTTTTCTGTGTACGGAAGGCGGGTTTCCGGCGTTTTAAACTATGAGGGCGACGGCGCAGGCGGCGATTCCTTCCTCGCGACCGGCGAATCCGAGCTTTTCGGTGGTGGTAGCTTTTATGGAGATGTCGTTTTCGGGGACTTGCATTGTTTGGGCGAGGGTTTTCCGCATTTGGGGGATGTATGGCGAGAGTTTTGGTTGTTCGGCGACGATGGTGGCGTCGAGGTTTCCCAGTTCGTAGCCGGCGTTGCGCAGGAGTTGTACAGTGTTGCGGAGGAGTATTTTGCTGTCGATGTTTTTGTATTTGTTTTCCGAGGGTGGGAAGTGGAATCCGATGTCGCGCATGTTTGCAGCGCCCAGGAGGGCGTCGCAGATGGCGTGTATGAGTACGTCGGCGTCGCTGTGTCCGGTTAAACCTTTTGGGAAGTCGATTTTTATTCCTCCGAGCCAGAGGTCGCGTTCTTGTGCGAAGGCGTGAGCGTCGAATCCGAATCCAATTCTCATGTTGCGGTGTTATTCGAAGAGCATTCTTATGCCGTCCATGTCGAAGGAGAGGGTGAATCGCAGCGTCTGGTCGAGGGGGTTGCTTTGGATGGTGCTTATCAGGTAGGCGGCGTCGAGGCTGAATACGTTCATTCTGAGTCCGGCGCCGAAGGAGAAGTACTGTCGATTGCCTTTCATTTCGTTTTCATGGAAATATCCTCCGCGAACGAAGAACTGGCTGTTGTAGTTGTATTCTGCGGCGATGGAGAAGTTGATTTCGTTCAGTTCTTCCCTTGTTCCGCCTTGCGCGTCGCTGAAGGATTTGAAGATGCCTGTAACGGGGTTCATGGTGTTGTATTCGTCGTAGCGTTTGTTGTAGGCGTCTTCGTCTTCGCCATCCATGCGGACGGGTTTGGCTGGGACGAGGAATTTGTTGAGATCGACGTAGACGCCTATCTGGTTGTATTCGTCGAGGGGCATGAGCAGTCCGGTACCGACTTTCAGGTTGGTGGGGAGGAACTGGTTGGTGACGCCGTTGTCGTAGGAGATTTTTGTTCCGATGTTGGAGATATTGATTCCGGCGCTCCAGAGACATTCGCTTGCGCCCAGGACGAGGTATCTTTCGCCGTAGGCGCTGATGTCTGCGGCAGCTGCGTTTCCGGGCTGTAGCGCGTCGCTGACGTCTTGTCCCATGTCGGAGCGGATGTAGCGCAGGGCTGCTCCGATGGATAATCCGTCGTTGAGTTTGATGTTGTATCCCAGATCGACCGACATTTCATAGGGGTTGAGGTTAAGGTATTTGATGCCTCCGTAGTCGGTGAGTGGAACTTCTCCGAGGGAGAAGTATCTCAGGGATGCTCCTATGGCGTGATTGTCGCCCGGTCCGAGTTTGTAGTATCCGGAGAGGTAGGCGAGCGAAACGTCGGAGACGATTTTGCGCATCCATGGAGTGTATGACAATCCAAATCCTGCTTTACTTTCCATAAAGGCGTATTTGGAGGGGTTCCAGTGTTGTGATGCGATGTCGGGGAGGGTGGCGGCGCCATTGTCGCCCATGGCGCCGCCGCGGGCGTCGGGGGCGATGGCAAGGGAGGGGACGGCAGTGTTAAGCGGGCTGAATTGTTTGATTTTGTCGTCTTCGTCGGTTTGGGCCTGTGCGGTTGCAGTTGTGGCCATACATATTATTATGAATAATTTTGATTTTAGGGATTTCATATTTTCTGTTATCTAATAGTCTTTTTTTCTGTTCTGAATAATATAAACTTTTTTTTTTCCTTTTTATTGTGCAAGTATGATTAATTTTCCTGTTTTTGAAACTTCCTGCGAATTGTTGGCGCTTAAGACGACGCGGTATATGTAGATTCCCGGTCTCATGCGCGCGCCTGCGTTGTTGGCGAGGTTCCATCGGAGGGTGAAGGTGTTTGACATTTCCGCGACGCCGCTTTCCTGGTGTTTCCATTGCAACTGTGCTGTCATGTCGTATACTTCGATGCGTATGTTGAGCAGTGATTCGGGCATGTTGTGCGAGATGTTGAAGTTGACGAAGTCTTTTGCCGGCGAGGGGGCTGCGTTCAGGCTGGAGATGGTGGGAGCATAGTTGTCGGCGACGTTGAAGGCGAAGGCGCTGAGGGTGGAATTGTTTTGTATGTCCCATACTTTAAATTCGGCGACGTGTTTTCCCGTTTCGAGGGCGGGGATGGGGAATTGTATGATGCCTTCGTTTTCGTTTCCTTCGAGATATGTCCGGTAGTAGCTGTTGAGCGAGTAGCTGAGGGCGGCGTTGCCGTCGATGGTGAGCGTCATGTCGTGTCCTATGCCGCTGCCGCTGGTGTTGATACCGCTTTTGTCCCATACGATTGCGGTGAAAACGGGTGTGCTGTTCACTTTGTCTCCGTCTTTAAAGCCTTCGGTGTTGAGGTAGATGGTTCTTATTTCTGGTCCTTGGGTATCGTCTTCTGCGGAGTCGTATGTTCCGTAGAGGGTGAAGTTTTTATACGCTCCGCTGGCTTCGTTTCGTGTGGCGGCGTCGGCGGCGTAGAGGTTTATTTTCCCGCATGCGTCGGAATAGGAGATGTCTTTTGGGACGGTGAAAGAGAAGGAGAATGTGCCGTTTTCGACGGAATCATTTCCCAGATAGATGGTGTTGGGGTAGTCTTTGTATGTAAAAGCGCCGCTGGTGTAGTTGTTGTTTAAGGTAGTGAGATTTGATTCGCTGTCGAAAACCATGACCGAGAGCAGTCCGTTGAAGTCGTTGAGCTGTTCTCCGTTTTGGGAGGTGACGTTTCCTTTGATGGTGACTTTTTCGAACGCTTTCATGTTTACGGGCTGTTCCGGGAGGGGGAGTCCGTTTATTTCGGTGATGTTCAAATTGTATTCATCGGCGAAGGCGAGCGTCAGTGCGGGGTCTCCCAGGAGGATGAAGTTGAGCTTTTTGAAATCGAAAGTGTAGGCGTTTTTCGTATTTTTTATTACTTCTCCGAGGGTTAAGTGCTTTCCGTTTTGTTTTTTGAACAGGTTTTCGAGGAAATATCCGTTGATTTCAAAGTTGGGGATGCTCCATGCGACGCGAGTGGTGGTAAAAAGTGCAATTCCTCCGCTGCGTTTGTTGAGGAAAACGTTTTCTCCCGCCGATGTAGTAATGGCGTCAAAGGGTCCGAAGCTGCATGATGCGGTTATCCAGAGAGGCAGGTTGGCGTATCCGGCGGTAATGATGTCGGTTTGCGTTATCACCCGTTCTTCGGACCACGATTCGGAGTCGCTGTGTCCGGTGTAATTGATGATTAGCGCGCCGTTTTTCAGTTCTTTTTCGATGTTAGCCCTGACGTCGGGGTAAGACGGTTTTCCACCCTGGTAATTGATTTTAAATGCGTCGAAAAACAGTTTTTTTGAGACGTATTGGGGATGGTTTTTTTCAATGTATTGCGTTAAAGCGTATGACTGTTCCATGTGTTCGAGGGAATATCTGTCGGTTGCATTGCCGTCGTCGGCAACGAAGCAGAGATTGTTTTTCCATGCGCCCTGTTTTGAGTTTTCTACATATCCGATTACTTTATCGACGGCGTTTTGCGCCTGTGTAAGCGTATTGACCGGAAATCTTCCGATCCCGATGTCAAGTGAAGCGGCAACAAGATCGCCTCCCTGTCCGTCGTGCAGGAATCCGAAATAATCGTCAGATGCGTAAGAGTGTTCTCCCAGCGTTTCTTTGGATTGATAGGAGAGGAGATAGTTATCGGATGTGTTTGCAGCCCATTCGCTTGTAAGTTTTCGGTTATCGAAACGTCCGTCTCCGAAGAGAAGCAGGAATTTAGGGGCGTCTTTCTCTGAGGTTTTGCGGTCATAAAACATTTTCATAAAGCGCCGGATGGCGGTAGCTTCGGGCGTGCCGCTTGAGTATTCGTTGTATACCTGTTCGGGAGTAACGACCGTAACGGTGAGGTTGTCGTGTGAGCGGTGAAATTCTGCCAGTCGTTTGGCTTGTTCCGTAAAAGCTTCGGGAGCAAGTATGACCATATCGGTTTGCGGCAATCCGTGAAGGTTTTGGTTTTTTATTTCGCCGATAATCTCCGGCAGAGGAAATTGTTTGGTCAAATCGAGTAAGGCAAACTCTCTTAAAAGCGCGTCGGCGGCGATGGTAAAGGTTTGTTTCTCTCCTTCGGACGAGGTTGGAATCTGTTGTACGGTTCTTCCTTCGGTAACGTCGAATACAAGGAAATCCGGAGAATTGGCATTGTTTATTTGAAATTTTATATTCTTATTCAGAATATTTAAGTTGCGAAAAAAGGTGCATGTTCCGTAAGGTTGCAGTTTTCTTTTGAATTGCAGGCGGATGTAGTCGAGATAACTTTTTTCGTGCAGAACGTTGAAAGAGATATTAATGTTCGTATTTTCTTTTTTTTCGCCCGTCCATAAGGCTTTTGGGGAGACGCTCAAAGCGGCGACATAAATTTCCGTATTTTGTAAAATCGTATTGCTGCTGAGATTTACGCCATCGACGCTCATGGAGACGACGCCGGGACCGGATTGTAATTTTGCAACAAAACGGCAGGAGATAATTCCCTCGTCGCTGGTTATTCCCGGAATGGAGAAAGCAAAATCCTGCGTATTTTTTATGTCGAAATTTTCTCCGAACAATTCACGTCCGGAGTAGGGGCGTCCGCTTGTTGTAATTGGCACTTTATCGATTTCATGTACTGTGTAGTCGTCATAGGTATCGACAGCTTCAATGGCTGTGTTTCCGTTATAGGGCGGCGCTTGAGTAATTTCGTTTGTTGCTGTAGCATCGGTCAGAAAATAGTATCCATGTGTTGAATAGGCATTGTTTTCGTGAACAAAATGTTTGTTGTTCTTATCATATGTCCATTTCACGACGCCTTTAGCGTAGAAAAGTATATAATCTGTTCCCCTGTAAACAGCCACGGGAGGCAAATCGTCGAAGTATATGGCTTTCGAGAAATTTTCTTCCATCGGAAAGCCTCCGTATCCGTGAACGGAAACTTTTGAAGGGTCTGAGAAGCCTGCTTTTCTCAAATCGGAATACGGCAATTTGTAAAACCCCGTTTCCTTAATTCTTATTTTCACCCATTTACCGTCCGAAAGTACCGATTTTGAGGTGTAAAAATCAGCATTTTCGGCAAAGAGAGGGATGAAAATCAAGAAATGAGTAAATAATATAATAATTTTTCTAAAGTTCATTTTTGCAACCTTTCCGTCTATGTAGAGACGTAACATGTTACGCTTCTACCGTATATAAAAATCCAACAATTTTTGTTCTCCAATATATCCTTTTAAATTATTTCCAATCTCAACTTTCCCAACGCCTGCCGGCGTGCCCGTATAAATCAGGTCTCCGGTTTTCAAAGTGAAAAACCGACTGGCGTAAGATATAATTTTATCGACCGTGAAAAGCATATTTTTCGTATTTCCTTCCTGTACTGTTTTCCCGTCTATATCAAGATGAAAATAAATATCTTGAATATTCCCGGCTTTATTCAATTCTATAAACTCACCCACTACGGCCGCTCCGTCAAATCCTTTGCTTATCTCCCAGGGCAGGCCTTTTTCCCGCAAGTTACTTTGCAAATCCCGTGCTGTCAAATCAATTCCTACCGTAATTTCATCGTAGTAGCGGTGGGCAAACTTTTCGTTGATGCTTTTCCCCAATTTATTGATTTTTATTACAATTTCCGTTTCATAATGCACATCTGACGAGAAATCGGGAATGAAAAACGGCTTTCTGTTTTTGAGCAATGACGAATCGGGTTTCATAAAGATAACCGGCTCTGCATTTATAAACGTATGATTTAGTTCTTTATTGTGTGCGGCATAATTCATGCCGACAGCTATTATTTTCATATTTTATTTCATTCGGTTGAACATAACAGCGAGGTGTGCATAAATAGAAGTGTTTTGCACGATAATATTATCCGGCACGTTGATCCGGAAGGGTGTAAAATTCCATAATGCTTTGATCCCGTAATTTGTAATGAAATCAGCTACTTTTTGTGCATTTTCAACCGGAACGGTAACGATACCTATTGTTGCACGGAGCTTTTTTTGAATATCAGGCAGTTCCGACATATTGAAGACGGGAATGCTTTCAATATCTTTACCGATGATTTCTTCCCTGACATCGAAACCGGCAATGATATCAAGTCCATACTGGTTAAGTCCCGAATCCCGCATTAATGCAGCTCCAAGTTGCCCTACGCCGAACAGAAACGCTTTGTGCTGAGATGTAAATCCGAGAAACGACTCAAGAATATTGGTCAAGGCATCTATTTCATAACCTACGCGGGTCTTACCGGCAATATTGACGAATGACAAGTCTTTTGAAACCTGACTGGCATCGACAGCAATCTCTTTTGCTATCTGTGTGGATGAGACGACCGTATCGCCTCTGCTTTTCAGCAGTTTGATATAAGCCAGGTACCAGGGCAAGCGGCGAAGTGTCGGTTCAGGGACTTTCATTCCAAATTTTCGATATGATTTTTTAACGGATTGGAGTACATTTCAAGTATTTTAGTTCGTAAAAATACTTCGTCTTTATCAGGGAGGTCTATTTTATCTATCTGATTTTGAAGATAGTTTTCAAACATGATCTTGTCGCGCAGATCGTAGTTCGTACGGAAATAAATGCTGTGGTAAAGCAGGTCGTACGCCACATAATTGCAGGGATAAAAGCGATAATGTTTGTAAATTTCCTTGTCGATAATGCCGGCTATTTCGGTTGTTAATGTGTTTTTGTCGAGATTTTTATTCTCTAATTTCTTGAGTTTTTCATTTATCGGCGAACCAAGCGTAAAATGCACGCGCCCTTTATTGTTCAGCAAACCTGTTTCCATATTCAGCAAATCGTCTCGTGTTGATTTTAGAAAACCGGGATTATCGCGTTTTTGCTGAAACTCTTTGGCCTTCAGGTAATCGCAAGGGTCGTATTCGTATGAGATGGCAATTGGTACAATGTGCAAATCCATCAAGTTTTTCAGGACATTGTCTCTGTCTCCACCCATATTAAGCATTTTAAGCAAAGCGGTTTGTGTTTGGTCGTTGGAATCTTTGGAACGTCCCTCACGTTGCGCAATCCAAACAGATTCTTTCAACTCGCTGATGGTGTAGCGGATATAGGACGACAGTTTCAGGCTTTCTTTTAACAACTTATGTACAGGCATGTTACGCCTGACAATAAAACTGTTACTAAGTCTCACAACCAATTCGATCCATGGGTGGATCAAGAGATTGTCGCCAATGGCTATTTGCGTCATTCCTTGTCCGATATCCATCAGCAAAGCATTCAAAAATGCCGCATCAAGCACGATGTCTCTATGATTGGAAATAAATGTGCTTGGAATATCTCTTGATACTCTGCTTCTGCCCGAAATAGTAAGTGAAAAGGTTGTATTCTTCGCTATCTGTATTACCATTTGATATGCAAGAGTTGTTTTAAACTGTTCTTTTGTCTTGCATTGCCGCATTTTTCCGGTAAATTCTTCCCAATTCAAATTCGGCATGATATATTTGATCGCGTTCTTCAGACCTTCGGAAGCAACCAACTCTTCGATTGCTCCCTGAACCTCATCATCATTCAGAGGACGAATGTCGTCAAAGTTATATTTTGAATAATCAATGCTCATCATTTGTTACGGTTACGCTGCAAACTTACGAATGTTATTTGAATTAAACTACTATTTAACTTTTTTTTACTATCCATTTTCTATTATTTCCGTCATAACATCCTTAATTTCAATACCTGCCAATTTCATCTGCTGGGGAATAAAGCTTGTGGGCGTCATGCCCGGATTTGTGTTTATTTCCAAAAGCACAGGACGATTGTCTTCGGGTATGATATAATCTATCCGAATGATCCCTTTTGCACCGATCAAATCATATATCCTTAATGTTTGATTCCGAATCAATTTTGTCATTTTCAGGGAAATGCGTGCTGGCGTTATTTTCTGAACCTGACCGTTATACTTGGCATTGTAGTCAAAAAATTCATTTTTGCTAATCACTTCGGTAACAGGAAAAACCACCTCTTTCAATGCAGTTTTGTAACAACCGCATGTAACTTCCGTTCCTTTTACAAATTTTTCGATAATCACTTCGCAGCCTTCTTTAAAAGCCTCTTTTATGGCGCTGTCCAACTGCGTCGTTTCTTTCACTTTTGATACGCCGAAACTGCTGCCTCCGTCGTTTGGCTTCACAAACAGCGGCAATCCAAGTCGTTTTACGATTTTGTCTGCGTCGTAGCTGCCGCCTTTTGTCAAGCGTACAGAATTGGCAACTTTGACGCCATTACTTTTTAAATACATGTTATTAAAGTATTTATTGAAAGTCAATGCTGCCGTAAGCGTCCCGCACGAAGAATATGGTATTCCGAGCATGTCGAGATAACCCTGCAAACGGCCATCTTCACCGGGCGTTCCGTGAATAATGTTATAGACGAAATTAAATTTTATTTTTTTCCCGAACAGTGTAAAACCGAAATCATTCTTATCTATCTCATATTCGCTGCCATCTGTCATTAGTACATACCATTTTTCCTTGTTTATCACCACAATATACAAGTTATACCTTTCTTTGTCAATAAAAGAACGGATTCCTTCGGCGCTTTTCATTGAGACTGCGTTTTCTGAAGAGTAACCTCCCGTAACTATCGCTATATTTTTCATTAGTTTTCAGTTTTTTTTAACTTTCCATATAATATTTTCTCCATTTGTCAATCAAAGCGGTCATATCTTCCGGCAATTCCGAATCGAAAAACATTTCTTTACCTGTTTTCGGATGGACAAAGCCAAGCGTTTTGGCGTGTAAAGCCTGACGATTGCATGTTTCAAAGCAGTTATTGATAAACTGTTTATAGCTTGCCGATTGTAAACCTTTAAGGATTAAATTGCCGCCATAGCGTTCATCATTGAACACCGGATGTCCGATATATTTTAAATGTACGCGAATCTGGTGAGTTCGTCCTGTTTCAAGACTACATTCTATTCTACTTACATAACCGAATTTTTCGACGATTTTGTAATGCGTAACAGCCTGTTTACCCTGTTCTCCATCGGGAAAAACCGCCATTTTCATTCTGTCGCGCAAGTCTCGACCGATATTCCCTTCAATAGTACCTTCATTATCAGGTGTTCCCCATACCATGGCGATGTATTTTCGTCGTGTTGTCTTGTTGAAAAATTGACGACTGAGGTGCGTTTTTATTTCCGGTCGTTTGGCTATAACGAGAAGTCCCGATGTATCTTTGTCTATCCGGTGTACAAGTCCGACGCTTTGGCTGTCAGGATCATATTCATGATCGTCTTTGAGATGATAGGCAAGTGCATTGACGAGCGTACCGGTGTAATTACCGTGTCCGGGGTGTACGACAAGACCTGCGGGTTTATTCACCACAAGCAATTCTTCATCTTCGTAAACGATATTAAGCGGAATATCTTCGGGAATTATTGTGTTTTCATATATGGGATAAGACATGACTATTGCTATCACATCCAATGGTTTAACCCGATAATTACTTTTCACTGCCTGTCCGTTTACAAGTACGCAACCGGCCTCGGCAGCAAGTTGTATTCTGTTTCTGCTTGTGTGAGGAAGTCTGTCTATCAGAAATTTATCAATACGTAAAGGTGATTGGTTATTATTTGCCGTAAAACGATAATGTTCATATAAATATTCACCGTCGTTTACCGATTCTTGTCGTTCGTCGTTGTCAGATTCTTTTTCCGGATTAAAGAAATTGTCAGCTTCCGGAATGTCTTTGTTGCTATTTTGACATGTTTCCTTCATCAAAACCAACTTTCGTCTCCTTCGAGTTCTTTGGAGTTAACATCAATATTCGTACTGTCACTGTCGTCTTGGTAATTAGAAGCATATCCATCGCTAATCACAAGTATAAGCTTTGCAGATACAGGTACTTTTGTACCGCTTTGTATCATTTGTCCGCCGTATTGAACTCCGATTGTAAGGTCTTTGTATGTTCCCAAAACGTATTTGTATTCAATATCGGAAAATCCGCGTGAGTGCAATAACGCAAAAGCTTCTCTGTATGAAATATCCGCAACGTCGGGAATGGCTATCTTTTTCTCTGTTTTTGCATTGACGGTAATGTAAATTACCCGATTCTTTTTTACTTTCGAGTCTGCGCCGGGTATCATTTCTACGATTGAACCGGGCGCCGCTTCTTTTGAGTAAATCGAATCAACCAGTACGTATTTTAACATATTTTTTTTGAAAAAAGGTTCCGCAACTTCGATTTGCAGCCCTCTTACATCAGGCACTATAACAGCTTTATTGTGGTTAGTATATATATCAACACATTTAAGAACAATATAAACGATCAAGCATAACAAAAGCAAAGCCCCCAAAATATTTAAGTATATCGGCAACTTCAGCACTTTATCAAAAATGTTTTCCAGCTTATGCTTGGCGCTCATTTTTTTTGTTTTTAGTAAAACCAACAAAGCAAAAGTCTCTTTTTTAAGGTGAAACCTTTGCTTTTGAAATTATAAATTTAATGCGCAAGGCATTTTATTTCGGATATTCGTCGGAAACCGTCAGTTTGGCGCGTCCCCTGGCGCGACGCGACGCCAACACTCTACGACCGTTGGCCGTAGCCATACGTTCACGAAAACCGTGTTTGTTTTTTCTCTTTCTGTTCGAAGGTTGAAATGTCCTTTTCATCTTTTATTTTTATATTATTGTTTCTTTTTTTTACCTTTTCGAGCTTGCAAAGATACGACTTTTTTTTGAAATGAAAATATAAATGTTTATTTTTCGAATTTACAGAGGTCATGCCTCGTTTGTTCTATCCCCTGAGGCTACTGTTTCACATACTTGCACAGGTAGAACCTTGTTCCAATAAAGAAGTGCTGCACGCAACAATTGCCGCGAATGACGGTGTTTGTCGTCATATCACAATCAAATCCCGAAGAATCAAGTCGGAGATAAAAATACCGGACTCGGTCAGTCGGATGTTGCCATCCTTAATTGTCAGTTTATTTTGACGGATATATTTTTCGCACTGTTGCAGGAGTTGCTGTTTTTTTGGTTTTCCAAACAGGATTTCGAGTTCATTTAACGTAATGCCCCACATTGTGCGCAGTCGTGTGATAATGTATTCATTATATTTCATGCGTTCGTCGAGGAATTCTATTTCGGAAGGGAGTACATGTTTTTCTGTTATGGATTGAATATAACCTGTTACGGAGGAGATGTTCCACGATCGGGTTTCGCCGTTACAAGAATGAGCGGCGGCTCCAAGGCCCAAAAAATGAGCGCCGTTCCAGTAAGATGAATTGTGTTTGGACAGGATTCCGTGTGGCTGGTCGGGCGTTTTTCCGGCGAAGTTGGAAATTTCGTAATGAATGTAGCCCGCACGGGTCAGTTTTGCAACCAGTATTTTAAAAAACATTTCATTCAGTTCATCATCGACAGGCTGTATTTGTCCTTTCTCCTTTAAATTGTATATTTGCGTCCCTTCTTCGAAAGAAAGAGCATAGGCGGAAATATGTTGAACGTTAAGACTTAATGCCATGTCGATATTCTGTTTCCATTTGGCAACCGTTTGACGGGGGATTCCGTAGATCAAATCTATGCTGATATTGTCGAATCCGGCATTTTTACAGTGCTTTACGGCATTAATGGCATCCTCGGTCGTATGTCTGCGATTCAGGAACATCAAGTCGTCGTCGTCAAAGCTTTGAACGCCGATGCTTAGCCTGTTTACAGGCAGCATTTTGAGTTCGCTGATATAAGTTTCGGACAAATCGTCGGGGTTTGCTTCCAGTGTAATTTCCGGAAGATCGACAATTTGAAAATTCGATTTTAATTCGTTAAATATTTTACAAAAATCACGGCAGGGCAGGAGAGAAGGCGTCCCGCCGCCGAAATAAATCGTATGGACAGGTTTATTTTCGATGTATTTGTTTTTCAATTTTATTTCCTGCAGCAGCGCCGAAACGTAACTGTCTTTCAGGCTTAAATCGGTAGCGGAATAGAAATCACAATAAATGCAGCGCTTTTTGCAGAAGGGGATATGAATGTAAATTCCTGCCATTAATTTTTTCTTTTACGAACAGTCATGTCGTAAATTATTCGTAACGGAAGCGTTACGGCATACAGTCCGAAAGCGATTATTAAGACCCAGAAGATTTGCGAGTAGAGTTCCGTCCAGGATGTTTTATAAATGATAATCGCCGCAAGATTCAGTAGAAAAGCGAGGCAAAAGCATCCAAGTAACCACATTAGTTCCGTTTTCTGCCGTTTTGTCGTAATGTTTATATTTTTCATATTTTTTTGTTATATGCTTTAAATTGCCAATTCTTTCGGGAAAGTAATGATACGTTTTTCATCCATAGCTTGCAGTCCGAGAAGCGCAAAAACCGAAGAATAATATGCTTCTTCAACTAAGCGGTCATTTTTTTCGCCCATGATGGCTGCGTTGCAAAAGGCGGTCAGCAACTCGACAGAGCCATCTCCGATAGCGCCGACGCTTGATTCCCCGCTTGTTACATTTATATTTTCCAATACCGGATAGCTTTTGTTGATGGATGCTGTTTCGGGCACCCAACTCGGGCCTGCAAACGATACGTTATCAAATATTTTATGCTCGATATCATTGATCAGTTGCATGATTCCCGGCGCCGGCTGCGCTTCTTCAAAATAATATTTTCCTTTTTCAAGTTCCATCGTTCCCTTATCGCCGAGTATCAATTCTTCGAGACCGAGGAATTTGTTGGAAATGATAGATTCGTATGACATTTTGATTCCGCTCGGATATCTGTAGATCAGGCTTATATTGTCATAGACTTCGCGTCCGTCCTTCCAATAAACAATATCTCCGTATCCGACGACGCTTTCCGGACGTTCTCCCAGCGCCCAGTCGCCGACTTGCAACTGATGGGCTGCAAGTTCCGTAATCAGACCGGCTGAATGTTCGCGGTACAGCCGCCAATTTATCCTGCGTTCCAGTTCGGACGAAGGAACGGGCCGCCGCCAGTCGCTGTTCCTGTACCAGTAAGCGCGCATTCCCGTTATTGTGCCGATTAAACCGTTGTGTATCATTTCCATTGCTTTTATATATTTGGGGTCAAACAGGCGTTGCTGCCCGATATATAACACTTTGTTGTGCTGTTTGTAGGCGTCGTATATTTTTTTGCAACCTTCAAGAGACAGAGACATGGATTTTTCACAGAAGACATGCTTTCCCGCCGATAATGCATCAACAGTCATAACGTCGTGTTCATTGAGGGGAGTAACGATTATGATTGCTTGAATATCTTTGTTTTCAAGCAAATTGTAATAATTATCGTATTGTTGCGCAACGGGATAAAGCGTTGCTGCCTGCTGTAAATGCGGTTTATAGTCGTCGCACAATGCAATCACTTCGGCTTGTGGTATATTAAGCAAATTGTTAAGATGATACATTCCGCGTGATCCTGTGCCGATAATACCGATTCGCACTTTTTCGCCGCTCGTAGCTTCGTTTATCTCTTTTGTACAGGATTGCAACCATGGAAACAGAGCTATCCATCCACTGCTTCCGAGCGTATTGAAGAAATCTCTTCTGTTTATTTTTCTTACATCAAACTCTTTCAACATTCTATATAATATTTGTTTTTTATATCAAAGTTCCGTAACCAAGCCGGCGTTTCTTTCTTCGAAGCAATCAATGCGGTAGAAACCACTTCCGCATCTACCGGATCATCGGTTATTATCGCTGCAATTTTGTTTTTTTCAATAAAATTATTATCCTTGCCGTATATATGTCTTTTGTTTTGAGGCGAGTTTCCGGATACGGACATTGAAGTGTCGTACAGACTAATGGTTGTCAATATTTTATTTTCAAACGGATTATTGATTCCGATAGCCCATCTGTCGCCATACGGGTGCGATCCGACGGCAAGCGCCGAACTGTTTCCGAAATTTAATAAAGCCCTTCGAATATCAGTTTTTTTAATGATATTTTTCATTTTCTTTAATGCGTAACCTTTGGCAATTCCTCCGAAATCGATAAGCATACCATATTTGTCGAACTGCACGCTTTGAGATTCTTTCATGATGATCAAGTGTTTGAAGTTTGAAAGCGTTATGTCGAAATTTCCGTCTGTTTTTGCGTAAAACCTGTCACATTCAGTGAGCATGTTCCAAAGTTCATCCGAGAGTTCAACAGGTTTGAATTGCGCATCGGTATTCACTTTTGCAACTTCGCTTTCACGGTCGAAGCGGTTGAACATTTTTTCCAGCCTGTTTAATTCCTTTTCGAGTTCGCTCCAGACGGCGGTGAGTCGATTTTCAGATGTTCCAAACAGCAGTACATCAAATCTTGTGTGCATTATCAGGGGCATTGATGCATGAAACATTCCGGAATGGCGATAATAATTTGTATATGACATAATTAAATTTGTACGGGTGCAAAATTCATATTTCCGTTCATTCTTCTTTATAGACGCTTTTCAACAATTTTATTTCACCGGCATATCCGGACAGTTCATTCGGCGTTTCGAGATAGAAAGGTAAATGCCTTAATTTCGGATGATTGATTACATTTGTTATGGTTTGCAATCCCAGCGTGCCGTTTCCGATTGTTTCATGACGGTCTTTATGACTTCCGTAAACATTTTTGCTGTCGTTCAAATGGATTGCTTTCAAGCGTTCCGCTCCTATTGTCCTGTCGAATTTTTCAAGCGTTTCGTCAAGATGGTTCACAATGTCATAACCGGCGTCATAAACATGGCATGTATCCAGACAGACGCCTATTTTTTCATGCAGTTTTACGCCGTCCAGGATGGTACGCAATTCTTCAAAGGAACGGCCTATTTCAGAGCCTTTCCCCGCCATCGTTTCGAGCAGAACGGTAGTCGTCATATCTTTATGTAAGACATCGTTCAGCACATTGATGATATGGCGGACGCCGACTTCGACGCCTTGCTGAACGTGGCTGCCGGGGTGAAAATTATACATGCTTCCGGACAGATATTCCATGCGTTGCAGGTCGTCAATCATCATTTCGTGTGCAAACTTGCGAATTCCGGCGTCGGCGGCGCAAATGTTCATCGTATATGGAGCGTGTGCCAGAAAATCAGACAAGTCGTTTTCTCTGCAAAGTTTCAAAAATTCGTCGATATCTTTTTTGTCAATAGATTTTGCACTTCCGCCGCGTGGGTTACGTGTGAAAAACTGAAACGTGTTGGCGCCAATCGACAAAGCGTCTTTTGCCATTGCTGCATAGCCGGCAGAAATTGATAAATGACACCCTATACGAAACATAATTATTGATTTGAAGTTTTGAGATTTTACTGCTTATTCCTTATATAAATTGTGTATTTTTCGTATTGTTTTCGGTTGAAAGCATTTTTTCCGAGATGTTTTCGAAATCATACACTACATATTTTGAACTGCCACGCCATGGAATTGTTTTAAAATATTTCTTATAATATAATTTGACAGACTTGTTAATTGGATAATTCGTCAGATCGTCGTATAATTTTTTATTTACTATCGAAAATTCAAATTTGTTCAGTGAAAAACTGCGATCGTTTTCGAGAATCAATATTCCTTCGTAAGTTTTGAATATTGTTCCTTGTGTAACAAGTTTATTAAGCGTTCCGATTTGAAAACCATCTTCAATTGAATAAAAATAAAACAACCAACCCCAAGCCAAAAAGCCTGAAACAATTACTAGAAATGTCGTATTTCTGATTTTTCGCCATATTCGTCCTTTCCGACGGGCTATATCCGTTTGTTCCAGTAATGACTCCATGACCGTATTACTTTATTCCGAGTTTTGATTTGATTGCCTTAGGCAAAGCGTTTTTGTGAACAACGATATTCATGGTCTTATAAGCCACGTATGATTCTGAAACATACCATGTACCCTTGTATTTGTTGTCCGTACCCCACGAATTTTTAACCATATAGTATTTTTTACCGCTCTGATCTGTTGCGATTCCGTAAATCAACATGCCGTGGTCATCTGTCGTTTGATAATTGTTGTATGCTTCCTGACGCATTTCTTGTGTTACATCTATCTCTTTACAGGGGCTTTCCATGAGTTGAGAGATTTTTTCCGTACGGCTAAGTCCTGTCCATCGTTCCTGGTCGGAGCCTTTTGTTTCGAAATACTCTATATCAGGCATTACGGCTATTCCGTTGCGTGTGAAACCTCTTTCGCTGACGTCAGCGCCCCAAAGAACCGTATAGCCCGAATTTACAGCATTATCGAATATCTGCATCAATTCGTCCAACGGCAGGTTGTATGAAGTTCCCCAACGCCAATTATCTTGAATTTCAAGAGCAAATTGCGTATAAAAAGGTTCGTGAGAGTAGGATGTGAGATTTACGTAGTCATCTATGTTCAATCCCAACGATTTACCGAAACTTTCGGGTGTATATTCTTTTCCGTTGTATGTAAATTTTTCGGGGATTTTTCCGAGATACGCATCAATGATTCCCTGATGCGCTTCTTTCCATACTGTTGACAGTTTTCCGTTAGGATTGGTTATAAGCGCTTTAAGAAAAGCCAGTGAGGATGTTTCCATTTCGCCGTGTATGTGAATGGTATCGCCATATTCCAATCCTTTATAAACGCTTTCGGGAACAGCTCCATAGTGTTTGAACACATATAAAACGTCATAAAACGAACCTCCCTGAGCATAGTTTAAAAATCCGTGCAGTCTTACATACCTGCTGGCTTTGTCGATATATGATTTGTTTACGATAAACATTTCCGACAAATCATATTCGCCTTTTCCCATACGGAGCAATTCCGATTCTATGAATCCTGTACCTGAAAACGACCAGCAAGTGCCCGACCGGCTTTGATTTTTTACCGGCGTAATTTTAAGTTCTTTTACGGTCGTAAATTCATAGCCGCTTTTCGCTTCCTGCGCTTGCAAATTTATAGTGATAAGACTGATATACAGTATTATCACTGTTGAAATAATTTTCTTCATAAGATAGTTTTTTATTAGTTGCTTGCAAAGATACGTGAAATATTTAATTTTCCATACATAACTATTGCAAATATGTTATTATTTTACGATTGTTCCTTTCTTGTTCGGTATTTCGGAGTATTTTGTGATTATAACCTGTTTTACTCCCGTTTTTACGGCTTGCAGGGCGTTTTCGAGTTTGGGAATCATTCCCCCCCGTATTGTTCCTTTTTCCTTATATTCTTTAAATAATGAGCTGTTTATCTCTGGAATCACACTGTTTTCATCGTTTTCATCAAGCAAAACGCCGTTTTTTTCAAAACAATAAATCAAAGTAACGTCATAATGCTTTGCAAGCGCTTTTGCAGTTTCGTTTGCTATTGTATCTGCATTGGTATTTAACAGGTTGCCTTGTTTGTCATGTGTAATTGGCGATATAACGGGAATGAAGCCGTTATTCAACAGCAATTTAAGCGCTTCCGTATTGATTTCTTCCACATCGCCGGCAAAACCGTAATCAATCGTTTTTACGGGGCGTTTTATTGAACGTATGATGTTTAAATCCGCTCCCGTAAGGCCTGCTGCATTTATATTCAGAGATTGGAGAATAGCGACAATATTTTTGTTTATGAGACCGGCATAAACCATTGTAACGATGCGTAATGTGTCGATATCGGTAATTCGTCGGCCTTCCACCAAATGACTTTCTACACCCAATTGTTCGGCTATTTTGGTTGCCAAAACGCCTCCGCCATGTATAAGTATCTTAAATCCGTCTATTTTAGCGAAATTTGTTAATAATATTTTGATAGAACTTTCGTTTTCTACAACCTTTCCGCCGACTTTCACTATTGTTAGTTTGTTCATATTGTTTGTTATACGTGTGATGCATAAAATTCGCTGCAAATATCGGAAAAAAACAGGAATTTGTCGAGGTTTTCAAGTTGTTTGTCGATTAATTCTTCAGGAGAATCGCCTAAAATTTTCCCAATAATCTCTCCGTGTCATCGATAAAAATTTTATAATCAAATCGTTGTTCTGCTGTCATTTTGATTGTATCGGCTACTGTCGGCGGAATTATTTGGTATTCCGGCAATTTAACCCAGACAGGAATGTATGACGTCTTTATTTTAAGCGCTTTGTATTTCTCTTTGAATAAATCAAGCGTAACGAGGATTCCGCCGTCACTGTATCTTTTGCGTTGATTTGAAACTAAATTTCCTAAAGAATAGACGGTTACACAATTATCGGTTTTCTCTATCGGTTGAATGACGTGCGGGTGACTGCCTATGACTATTTCTGCGCCGAGACGATGGCACATTGCAGCCAAAGATTTCTGTTCGCTGTTTGGTTTTCTCGAATATTCGTCGCCCCAGTGAAAAAAAACAATTACGGCATCAATATTTTGTCTGTCAATTTGTTCTATGTCATTTTTGATATTTGTAGAATCCAGCATGTTTATTTTGATACCATCCAGAACGGGTAAACCGTTTGTACTGTACGAATAATTCAGCAACGCTATTTTTAAGCCGTTAGTTCTCAATATTAAAGGATGATTAGCCGCTAATTCTGCGCTGTCGGTAAAAACGCCCGTGTATTTTAAATCCAATGAATCGAATATCGTTTGTGTATTTATAACCCCTCTTTTGAAACCATCAAAAGCATGATTGTTAGCGAGTGCAACTACATTGATTCCTGCATTTTTTATCGCGTCTGCTATCGTTTTCGGTGAACGAAACATTGGGAAGCCGGAATGAACATTCGACGTTGAGATTGTTGTTTCAAAATTGATAAAAGATAAATCCGCTTTTTCAAAAACAGGTTTTACATACTTAAAAGTTTCCGAAAAATCGTAATCTCCATTTTTTTGGCGAGCAGTTGCTATTTGAGTCAGGTGAATCATTAAATCGCCTCCGAACACGAGCCGAGCTTTTTTCGGAACGGCGTCAAGCATCTCAAAAGCTGCATCAAGCCAAATATCTATGTCTTTCGGATAATAATTATCTTCCGAACGGATTACGGCGCTTTTTTTACCAAGTCGTACAATGACAGCGTTTCTGTCGGGAATCACGAAAATATATTGCCCCAACATTCCTCTGAAATAAGGGATTTTACATCCTTCTTTTTCCAGAATCCAGAATTGAAAACCGTAGCGGCGATTTTTTGTCCCGTCTTTTTCGACGATTAAAGTTGAATCTGCCGTGATGGCTTCATTTATATACTGTTTGGAAATTATTCGCTTGCCGTTCCACAGGCCTTTGTTCAGAAGCAACTGCCCAAGTCTTGCAAAATCGCGGGCATTGGAATTGAAGCAGCAATAAGCCTTTTCCATTCCGTCTTTTCTATCCAGCGACCACAGTGCGTCTTCTTCGGCATGGAGTGGCGTCCATATTTTACGCGACACATAGTCGCTTATTTTTTCTTCCGTTGCCTTTTCTACAATATATGCAAGAAGTTGTGTTACGCCGCTTTGATATTCAAATTCCTTTCCAGCTTCTTCATTTTCTTTCATTCCAAAAACAATTTTTGCAAGGTTATCGCCGTAATATAGTTGTGTCGTAGGAGAAAAAAGCGAAGAATAGGATTCTTTAAAGTCAAAACCGGCGCTCATCGTCAGCAAATTTTTGATTGTTAAGATATTTCCATTATAACCTTTGAATGAAGGAAAGAAATCGCTTACCGGCTGATTTATGGATTTAATGCTGCCGTCGTCAATGGCGCAACCTGTTGCAAGCGAAACAATGCTTTTTGCCATCGAAAACGAATTGCTGTAAGACGCGGGCGAATAGTCGTCCCAATATTGCTCAAAAAGCAATTTCCCGTCTTTAATTATTACGTAACTAACGGTTTTATATTTTTCAAAATCACGAAGATATTTTTCGGGGATGGATAATTTATTGTAATAATCAGACAACTCCCATGCTTCCGGAGCGCCGGCTTTAACAAGCCTGTTTTCAAAAATCGTATATTGGTCTATTTTCGGCATATAATGAATTAATGCCCTGCGAATATAATAGTTGGAAGGGAGAAACAGAAAAATGGCAACTGTTGATAGCAGAAATATCGCGACTGTTATTATTGTTTTAGTTTTATTCATTAAGAAATAAAGATTGTGTTACGTCTATACATACCATGAGGCATACATTTTATAGTTACTGGCAATTTTCTGATTGATTTCCTTTGCCTGTTCAGGGTCTACTTTTTTCACGAATTTTGCGGGAACGCCGGCATAAAGACTGCCCGGCTCAATAACCGTATTACTCAAAACAACCGAACCGGCCGCCACAATCGCTCCTTCGCCTACAACGGCATGGTCGAGGACCACGGAGCCCATTCCTATCAAAGCGCCTGCACAAATCTTTGCCCCGTGAACGGTAACATTATGTCCTATCGAAACGTTATCTTCTATCTCAATGATGGATTTTTCGTATAATGTATGAAGAACCGTTCCATCCTGAATATTAACATTATTTCCTATTCTGATGGAATTAACGTCTCCACGTAATACCGTATTAAACCAAATACTGCAATCGTTGCCGATGACCACATCGCCGATGAGCGTCGTATTGTCGGCCAAATAGGTATCATTTCCGATTATCGGCGCAAAACCTCGTACTGTTTTAAACAAAGCCATAATATATAATATATTTATAAATCGCTATCTGTAATTCAACTTTCATAACAAAATATTGTCTGTTCTTGCCGCAAAATTACATGAAATACGTGAGATTTCCCAGCGCATGAATGATTAATATCAAAAAAAGGCCCGCAGAGGGACGCTTTTTAAGATTTAAGATTTAAGATTTAAGATTTAACGGTTAGTGGTTAGTGACAGGTACCACGTCATTGCGAACATACAAATAGCACGTCATTGCGAACGTACTACAAGTACCACGTCATTGCGAACCCGCAGGGTGAAGCAATCCAGGAAAAAGTCCCGCAGGGACGATACTTGATTGAGATATGGGTGAAATCTTAAATCTTAAAT
>JAITJX010000159.1 GCA_031278765.1 Tannerella sp.
GTGAAGCAATCCAGGAAAACGCAATGACGTGGTACCTGTATTCCTGGATTGCTTCGTTCCTCGCAATGACGGACATGTATATAATATATGTACGCGAGTTTTCGTATGTCTGCGATGCTGAGGACATTCTTACGTATGTCCGTAAGGTTCTTGTGCAGGTACATAAGGTTCTTGTGGAGGTACATAAGGTTCTTGTGGAGGTACATAAGGTTCTTGTGGAGGTACATAAGGTTCTTGTGGAGGTACATAAAAATGATTCTGTCTTTTGCGGATAGAAATTTAAACCGTAAAAGATGAAAAAAATTCACTGTTTATTTCCATAAAAGACGGCATGAAAATACGTATTAATTTTGCAGTGAGAGCGAAAAGAAAATATTTTTAATTTACACAGAATACAAAACAAGGTGCCGCTCATGACAAAATGATGAGCGCAGTATTAAAAAAGCGTTTTCAAAGGTATGAATACAACAGTCAAAATAAGTAAAAGCGCATTGGAACATTTTTCGCAGACTTGCGGGATTATGGTTCCGGAAACAGGAGGTATTTTCCTTGCCGACAAGGAGGGAGTGATTGCCGAGTTTGTATTTGACCGTAACGGAAAGTGTTCGGACTGCGGATACGTCCCCGATAACGAGGCTTTAAATATCATTCTCGTGCAGAAAGAACAGCAGGGAGTGATTTACTGTGGTTCCGGACATTCACATCCCAATTGTTGCGCAACTTATCCGTCGGGGCGTTATTCCCGTTCCATCGGCGATATGGCTTCGGCTAAATTGAATCTGGAGTGCAATCCCGAACTCGACCGTTTCATAATGTTTATCTGTCATTCGTCATGCGGGGGCAAGGAGTTTGAATACGAGGCATACGTGATTTTCCGGGACGAGCCTGAAATTCCGGTAAAAGCAACAGTCGTTGTGACGGATGATGGTGTGTCTTCCAGACAAACAACTCTCGGTACTTGCGTGTGCAGTCGCCGTACAGCAACGAAGAGAGTAATTTCGGACAATTCTCAATGACGTTAATTTGCATCATTAAATTTTTAATAATATGAAAAAAATGAATTACATCTCATGTTTTTTCCTGTTTTGTGCAGGAGTTGATTACCGGACGATAATGCAAACAACTTCGTCTGAAGTAACAAAATACAGGATTCTTGGCGCCTGTGTCCTGATACCGGCTGTACTGGCGCTGTTTTCGGGATATTACGCAATGTATCTCGTGAGTCACAGCGAGGTTGTAGCCTTGTTGTTTGCACCTGTCTGGTCGCTAATCATTTTCACTTTAGACAGAGCGGTTGTTGCCTGTAGCCGTCCCGGTCGGTTTACGTTCGGCGTCTTTGCACGAATTTTTTTAGCGGTCATCATAGCGCTAACGGTTTCGGAAACGGCGCTTTTGGCTTTATTTGACGATGCCATTGAGGAAAAACGCGTTTTTGTTGTGTCGGAGAAGCAGGATCAACTTTCTGCCGACTATGACGCACAAATAACTGCGATTCAAAATCGGTCAAATGTGGAAAGAGGCAAGATAGAAGACCTGCGCACTTCCTATATTCAAGAAGTAGATGGTACAGGAGGTTCAGGCCATCCATTCAGGGGGCCGATAGCGAAGGTAAAAGAAAATGCTTATTTGGCAGCCCTTGCCGACTTTCATCACGACGAAGAAATTCGGCAACAACAGATAGCAGCTATCCGTTTGGAAAGGAATGAACAAAGGCAAATCATAGCGGATAAAAATTTTGACGGATTGCTTGGCAATATGATTATTTTGGGACAATTGGGCAAAGAGAGTTCAACCGTTTTGTGGTGGACCTGGATAATTCGTCTTTTGTTGCTGGGCTGCGAACTGATTCCCATTATGATAAAATTGGGGCTGCCTCAAGAGAGTCTATATCATAGCGTTTTGGATATAAACAATGGTGTTTCTCTCGATTTGCACCGATATATATCGTCAGAAAAGGATAAAATTCTACGCTTGGAAGCGGCTGTCGCTACTGAGAGCGAGAGGGCAAGGTTGCTTTCTTTGGAAATAAGAAATAAGCTTGTTTGTAAATCAGAAGATTGCGATTTTTTTTCGGAACAAATTACTCGGTCGGCGGAAAGACAGTTGAAATACGCAGACCGGATAACTTCAAATGTCGAAGATGCTGATAGCAGAGAAAAACTCTTCGGACAACTCAAGATCGTTCATGAGACTTATTCCGATGATTTGAAAGTAATGATGATAAGAACGTTCGCAAATTAAATTTTTAAAGATATAATTATGAAACATCTATTAATTTTATTATTTGGTATTATTATGGTTACACAAATTTCATGTGGTAACAAGGCAGAGGTTCTTATATCTGATTACGAATCTCTTGTGTGTCGGGCAAACGAGTCGTATTCAAAATGCGACAGGGAGGCCTGGAAAATTATGGAGCAGAAGTTCAGTGAACTCAACAGTCGCTATTCGTGTATGTCTGAAAAGATGTGCGAAGCGGAAAGGAATAGCGTCAATCGGTTGAAAGGGCAATTCTACTCAATAAAAGTAAAGTATGAAGCCCTACAGTTGAAAGGCAAACTGAAAAACAGTTACAATGCTGTTAAGGGATTTGTAGAAGAAATGATTTCTAATCAATACACCGAAAAGCAGGAGAGGAAGAAATAATCCTGCAAAATTTCACTATATTATTTCCATAAAAGACGGTAAGAAAATACGTATTATTTTTGTAATGAAAACAAAATATTTTTAATTTAATTTTTAAAGCGATGAAGACAAAACAAAGTCCCGCTCATGACAAAAAAAGGAGCACAGTTCACAGCGCAATCGCGCAATCATTGTATCTCGGCGAGGTTTCCGCTTCGGAGTGCCGCGGCGAAATGCTGCCAACCGACTTTAGAGGGGTTCAGATAGACAGTCCGGGGTCTGCAACAGGCGGACAAGGCGCAATATACGCCCAACCGTCGGCAATGGAGTGGGATTATGACATCCCTGCTGTCCGACAGCCCGCGCAAACACTCTCGCCGATGACTGTTTCGCATTATCCGTCTTCTTCGTCGGGCATAATTGTCCGACAAACGACCGAGACCGACAACGAGTTGCAACGGATGATAGCAAGCAATCGCCATATCGACGAAAAGACAAAAGAGCTGCTGTTTCGCAATCAGTCGCTTATCCAGCGCTTGTTCCCCAGCCAAAAAGATAAACTGATTGCTGAGATGCAGGGAAAGGCGGTTCAGTCTGCGCTTGATTTTCGGTTAAATCTCTACCGGCTTTCGACAGAGTTCCACATAGAGGCAGTAAGAGAGCACTTCAATGCGCTACTTCTCACTATTCGTGGTGACTACCGGCAACGAGTAAGCGAGTTTATGCTTACGAAACTCACGGAGTTGCACAAAATCGTTGATGAAAAACAGCGTTTTGTTATCGAATTGGCGAGTGGAAAAATACAGTATGCAGAAAAGCTTCCCGCCATGCTTCAAGGACGGTATTTAGCGTCTATTGATAAAGAGTTTGAAGGATTCATTGTATTTGCCCAGAAGCAGATACAGCATTTTGAATCTATCATCGACGAACAGATTAAACGCTTAAACTGATTGATTATAAATTATTTATTTTATTAATATTTTAATTTTTACAAAGATGAAAAATTAAATTTTTCCCAGCGAAGTAGCAATGGCTGCAAGAGAGAGTTCAATAGCCTGAATTTTATACCGGCAGGGTAGCAATGTCTACATATCGTGGCGAAGTACCGGCTTCGGGCTGCCGTGTCGAGCCGGGGGCAATATCCCAACCCGAGTTGTCTTACCGCAAAAGACGCTGTGCGTATTTTCGTTTAATACACGTCGGGTTCGATGCAGGAAAATTCCCTCATGATCTACTGTTTTGCAATAATTTTAATATTTGCTTCGGTTACTTTTCTGTCGGAAATGGTTGTTGGGCTGCCAAACAATATTTCTTCGCCCTGTCCGGTCTTGGGAAACGCGATAACTTCTCTTATTGACGATTTCTCCTCTAATATCATTATAAGTCTGTCTATACCCCATGCAATACCTCCATGAGGAGGAGCGCCATACTGAAAAGCGTCAAGCATGTGTCCTATACTTTTTTGCATACTTTGCCAATCATATCCCATATTATGATATGTGGCTTCAAGAATATCCCGTTTATGCGCACGGATTGACCCGCCTCCAATCTCATAACCGTTGAGAATCAAGTCATATTGTTGGGCAATTACGTTTTCAAGATTTATCCCGTTCAAATGGTCTTGCAAACACTCGTTTTTTGGCATTGAGAACGGATTATGCGAAAAAGTCCATGTGTCCTCTTCTGTTTTTTCATACTGGGGGAAATCTACTACCCACGCAGGATGTAGTTCTCCGGGCTTAATCAGATTTAATATTTTACCCAATTCCTGGCGTACTGCGTTCAAAGTGTTATTGGCCGTTTTATAATCGGATGCAGCAAAAAAGATAATATCTCCAACTATGGATTCTGTTACATCAATAATTTCCTGACAAATCTGTTCGCCCAGATATTTGATAATTGGGGATTGTAATTCATCTTCCTTCACAATAATATAAGCCAATCCTTCTAATCCGTTTTGTCGAGCGATTTCAGTAAGTTTCTCTACTTGGCTCTTTGTAATTCTTTTATCAGATAACTTGCCTGAAACCTTAATGCACTTAACAATCCCACCATTTTCTATTGGTTTTGCAAAGACATTGAACGACGTTTTTTTGACAATATCAGTTATATCAGCCATCTCCAATGCAAAACGCAGGTCGGGACGGTCAGAGCCATATTTGTCCATTGCGTCTTTATACGTTAAAATCCTGAACGGATATAATTTCCAGTTTTTCGGATATATTTGAGTAACAATCTCATTAAATAGATTGGTATTCAATGTTATAACATCCTGCATGCTAACAAACGACATTTCCATGTCAAGTTGAGTAAATTCAGCCTGCCTGTCCCCTCTTGAATCTTCGTCCCTGAAGCATCGCGCAAGCTGAAAATAACGTTCAAATCCGCTAACCATTAACATCTGCTTATATTGCTGCGGAGACTGTGGCAATGAATAGAATTTGCCGGGAAACTTACGACTTGGAACAATAAATTCTCTTGCGCCCTCATCTGTACCGGCTGATAGTATTGGGGTTTCAATCTCAATAAAATTGTTGTTATTAAGAATTTCTCGTATTAAATGAAGCACACGATGGCGATTAACGATTGTTTTATGCATTGAAGGGTTTCTATGGTCGAGAAATTTATATCTCAACCGCACTGCCTCGGTTATTTTATTCGATTTCCGTATCTCAAACGGTAAGGGTTGAGAAAGGTTGAGAATTTCAATCTGTTTGGTATCAATTTCAATTTCTCCTGTTCGGATTTTTGTATTATAATCCTCCAGATTGCGTTTAACAATTCTACCGGATACCATAATAACCGACTCGTTGGGTAATTTTGCAATGTCATCGAAGTTGTCTGTGTTATTTCTAGTAATTCGCACTTGGAAAGTTTCCTGACTCGAATCCCGCAAATCAATAAAAATCAACTTGCCATGGTCGCGCACGCTGGCTACCCAACCTGCCAGAACAACTTCTTCATTCAAGTTGATGATTGATATTTCTGAAATAATATGCGTACGGTACTGTTCTTTAACTATTACAACGTCCGAGTCTATGACCTTTGTTTGGATAGTCTTAACTTCTGATTCGTTACTTTTTTTGATGACCGAAGAGGCTGACGGTTGTTTGATTGACAATTTCTCGATAATTTTCTGTTTGATAATTTTTCCTGAAACCGACTTGCCTGTAAGTTGAATAGTACTGCCGACCAAAATATTGATTCCAGACATATTGCCTGCTTCGATTTCTTTGGTAATTGACTGATATTGAAGCAATACTTCATCAATTTTCTTGTTTATATCTTCATCAGAAACGCTTTTGCTTTCAATAAAAGACTTGTAGTCAAAAGATTTGCTTTTTATTAATTCAGTTATAGCCTCTTGAAGCGCCAATACCGAAATTCGTTGTGCTTTCAGCGCTTCGAAAATGAAACAAACAGCGTCAATATTTTCGATTGCTTCATATTCTTCGCTTTTGATATTGTTCAATAAAGTCTTTGCAACAAAGAGAGGGGCGTTTAATCCGGCATTTATAGCCATAAACAAAGACGACCTCATTGAATCTGATGTAAAGAATTTTGCGTCTTGAGGGCGGATGCCAGATTTTATTAGAATCGTTTCGATAGCAAAGGGTAATGTTTGGTCATCAACAACTGTGGACTCAACCGTTTGCTCAATGTTCACGAGTGGATTATCAGGGTCAAGGGCGAAGCGATAATCAGCAGCAAACTCTTTTTTACGCATAGTTTTGGTACGCTTTGTGTCAGAATCAAATAAGACTGTCGTCTGGTCCGGTCTGAAACTCTTTTGCTTAACATAATAATCCAACTGCTTTTCAACCTCATCAATTACGGCTTCGAGCATAAACTTAAATGAGTTCAGGTTCTTTATTTCCGCTCTCGGATTTAGTGTCATGTCTCCGATTTTTCTCAATGACACGCTGACATCTGATTTGAACTCTCCTTTTTCGAGGTTGGCTTCAGAGATACTCAAAGACTGAACGATTCGTTGTAGTGTTTGAGCATATATCGGCACATCCGCGATTTCGTTGATACAAGGTTTTGTTACCACCTCAATTAATGGCACACCTGACTTGTTGAAATCAACAAGGGTTTGAGTCGATTCATGTACTAATTTTGCTGCATCTTCCTCGATATGAGCCTGCTCTAATTGCACAGAGAATACCGATCCATCGTTTCTGTAACATTGAACAAAACCATCCGGGATAACGGGTTTTTGAAACTGAGTAAGTTGATAATTTTTGGGCAAGTCGGGATATTCGTAGTGCTTTCTATCCCAACATATTATTTTGTTTCTAAAAGACGAATGGACTGCTTTGCCAAAAAGGATTGCTTTTTTGACAGCCTCTCGGTTAACTATCGGCAGGATTCCCATCTGACCTGTACAAATCGGGCAAATGTGCGTATTTGGAATGTCTGCTTCCGAGTTTGGACATGAGCAAAACAATTTTGTGGCAGTATTCAGTCGAACATGCGTTTCAAGTCCCATAACGACCTCAAGGTCTAATGCTTTTAATTTTTTTGTTATCGTCTTTATGTCCATATCATTAAACCTCCTCTAAATATTTTGCAAATGAAAGAATCAAATCCTCGCGATTTTTGGCGGCAGTAATCTGAATACCTGTTCCGGTAAACAATGGCGCCGTAAGTGTCGGCAAGCCTCCCAGACTAAACCCTACTGTATAAGCATCCGAAAGGTACATAGACAATGGATCATCCAAACTTCGTCCTGTTGCAGGAGGCAACGTAGTCGAAACCGGCGAAAGAATGATATTAACCTTTTCAAAATCACGATTGAAAGCAGCAACAATGTTGTTTCTTATCATTCTCGCTTTTAGATATATTTCTTCTTCGTGTCCTTGAGACAGCACTTGATTACCTCCAATAATGCGTCTCTTTGTTTCTTCCGTGAAATTTTCGGAACGTGTTATCATATAACTTTCGCGTATGTTTTTGCTATTGGTTCTCGCGCCATAAACCGAACCGTCTAATCGAGCAAGATTTGAAGCCGTTTCAGCCATAGCCAATACATAATAGGTTGAAACAAGAATATCTGTATCGAAGAAATCTAACGGCACAACTTTTATACCTTGACCAACTATGGTTTCTATCATTTTTTGAAAGTCATTTTTAATTCGGGTGTCCAAATATTCGTTCTCAATGAAGTTCTTGTAATACCCAACAGTAAAGTTGAATTTATCAGGATTGAATACGTCGTCGGAGACTGGCGATGAAGCGTAAGTGGTCTGGTCGTGTATATCTTTCCCACTCATGGTGTTAATTAAAATACGAATATCCTCCAGAGATGAAGCGACAGGTCCAACGCAGTCGGTTGATGAGGCATATGCCATAATTCCGTAGCGAGATACACGTCCGTAAGTCGGTTTCAAACCGTATATCCTGTTATATCCTGCCGGTTGCCTTATGGAACCTCCCGTATCGCCACCAACTGAAAAAGTTGTATAGCCTCTGGCAACGTTCACAGCGCTTCCTCCACTTGAACCACCTGCAACTTTGCTCTTGTCAAGAGCATTATATACCGTTCCGAAAACTGTGTTTTCGCTTGTGCTTCCATGACCAAAACAGTCGCAATTTTCTTTTACAATCGGTATTGCGCCTGCATCCATGAGTTTCTTGATAGCAGTTGCGGTATAAGGCGCTTTGTAGTTTTTAAGAAAATCCGAACTGCCGGAAGCCACAGTGCCTTGCAGGAGTATAACATCTTTGATACCGAAAGGAATACCTTCCAGCAATCCAATCTCTGCTCCTGTTTTTATCTTCATGTCAACCTTATCAGCCAGTGCTATGGCATTCTCTTCCAACAGCAAGTTCGCAGAATGGTATTCGTTATTGTGTAACAACGAAAGCCGTTCCTGAACAATATCACGGCAAGTACGTTTACTGGATACGAATTGCTGATGTATGTCGTGTATCTCTGACTTCATCTTTTATTCTTCAATTACTTTGGGTACAACTAAATAATTATTCTTGACAACGGGAAAATTGTCAATTATTGTCTGTCGCTCCGATTCGGACGATTCAATCACAACGTCGTCTCGCAAATCGTTTAAGGACACTGCGCTATCCATCATAAGTTCAACAAAATCAACTTTGTTTTGCCCCGATACTGCCGCCCGAACTTTACCGAACAGTTTATCAACCGATTCGGATGAAGTGGCATCTTTAATATTTGACAGGACTTCTAATGACATTAATTTACTCATATTATTGCTTTTAACCGGTTCTTGATTCTCTCTTTTGCCGAATCATACGTCTTCTCCGTCTTAAAGTAGTTTTTATCGGGGATAATGTATTTTAAATTATCTTTCAGTTCTTTGATACGTCTGTACATTTTCTTTTTTGACGCTTGCGAACGGAACTGAACACCTGCCATAATAGCCGACTTTAGATACTTCAAATCATCTGTTTTACTATCATAATGTCCCAATAAATAGGCGCATTTTATCATGATTTCGGCAAGCGACATATCTCCTGCAAAAAGGACTCCTTCGTTAATGAAATGTCCGGCAACCTCATATTCAACATCAGGGATCTGATGCTGTACTTGAGATGTTAGAATTACAATATTGTTTTTGGCAATTGCATCTATTGCAAAATCCATGGGAGAATATTCATGCTTCTTTTTTTCTTCTGCCCTGATTTCATGTTCTTTGTCGTTTCTTTCTTCAGGAACCTTCAGTTCATATTGATAGGGGATGTTCCCTGCGCCAAAACCAATCAAAATAAAGACTGATGGTTTATCTTCGACGCTTAAATCCAGATACTTTTGATATAGTGTTTTTGATGTAAACGGGCTACATAATATCGGATATACACGGCAAGAGTCTTCTTTCAACTCTTCAATATCTGCTGCAATCTGGTTTTTATTGTTTATATCTTTAAGCCGTTGTAAAATTTCACTATATACTAACGGATTCATTTCTGACGAGTCTATTCTTACAACTTCCTTTGAAATGAACTTTGCAAATAGTGGCATTTTCTTGTCTTCCGGATTCCTGTATTTTGATGATTCCGACTTAAAAAACTTTTCCATTGCCGAGAATGAAGGTTTGCCCGAAGTACCGCCGCTTTTTGACATGGCAATAGTTCCTCCAGTCCTCAGCAAGTATAACTCGTCAAGACAGTTGCTATATGACAGCAGTTTCTCCTCAGTTTCCATTTCATCCCAATTATAACGGGCTATGATTTCGCCATCGAAAGCATCTACATCCCATATATTGACTTTTTTGAGATTATTACCCAGAAATTTTTTCCCCATATCAAAAGCAACTCCAATTTGTGGATTGACAAACTGATTAAGATAGTACAGTGCAGAAATCATATTATCAGGAGCATCAGATGGGGCAAATTCCGATTTTAGTGATATTTGAGAGCCGGTCAAGGCTATACTGCATTTCAAATCTTTAACGCAATATTGCAACAGGCTTAGAGTCCAAGCCATTGTATCAGTTCCGTGCGATAATAAAACGCCAACTTTATTGTGATAGGCCCCTTCTTTTCGAAGGATATCTTTAATATCCTGACTAACTGTGCCAATATTCCTGATTTCCCTCTTTGAATGTGAATTGTCGGTTGATTCAACGGCAACATAACCAGACAAGATTTCACCAAAATCATTCGTGAACTTTTTCAGATTTTCCTTGTTTTTGGTTACGGAAAAAATGGCAATTGATGTAGGCATGACGCCATATTGAACTTTCAGATGTTTTAAAATGTTAATTCCTCCATTATCAACAACTGATTGTTGTTGTTGATATTCTTCTACATATTTTAACTTATTCTCATCAATGTTTTCTTTTGATGTAAATTCTTTTTTACAGATTGGACATACATTCTTATCTTTTTTGCTTATTTCATTACCTGTTTGGTCATAATTAATATCCAAAAGCACGATGTCCAATATTTCACTGGATTTCAACCATTTAAAAATATTTAGCTCGTTGCCATTGTAATTCAGATTCATATCGTATGGAAAATCTATTACCTTATAAATTTGATTATTCGACTCTTCTTTGTTCAATTCAACTTCTAATTGACATTTAAAATGTGAAGCATGGTCGTCAATGACTCCTATTGGATGATATTCCGGAAGTTGTCGGTATGATACCCGCCTTACCTCATCTCGTTTCTCATCAATAAGATCAAAATTAACAAATTCAGACACGGGTATTTTAATCTTGTTGCCGTTCTCTAACGGAAGCCGGAAATAAGAAAAGTCGAAGTACCGTAAGATATTCTCATATCCTGCTTCGTGTGAATATATTTTCGCCAATTTTTCCTTGACTTTATCTTCCGGTAAGAAACCAAACAGGATGATTGGCTCGTCGTTGCGGATTTTGTTTGTACAGCGAAGAGCCACCGCCAATTCAATACCAGGCAAATCGCTGCGTTTGTCTTGCTCGGCATAAGTTAACTCTGTGTTGATGATGTATGTAACAGCCGATGTATCTCGGCTGTCGTCATACAATTCGGATAGCAACGACAAAGCGCCGAAAGAACACCCTCTGGTATCGAAGCATTTAATCTTCTGCGCAACTTTGGATTTCTCAGAATTAAACGAATCTTCAAATTCAAATGACTTGTGTTCGACGACGATAGTTTGAGCAAAGTCGTTATTGTCGGATATAATACGGTAATTCATAGCAGACAGTTCTTAATCGGTTAATACTCTACTTGAATCAACAACTTATCTCTCAAGATAGACAACTCCTCTGTCATGTATTTATCTTCGGAAGGGTTACTTTCCAATATACCTCCAATTCCTGTAATATCAATTCCTGCTTCTTTCAATCTATCAAAATTTGCCTGTTCAGGTTGCTTTCCCAAACAACCATGCAAAAATTTAAGAACGGCTTCTATTTTTTCGGGATAAATCCAATTGGCAATTTCATTGAATGCTACGTTGAATTTGTCGACATCGAACTTGCCGTTAAATTTGTTGGCATCGAACTCGCCGCCGTTATCGTTGCTTGACCAAGATTTTATAATTTCTTTCAGATAAGGGTAGCCCGCATCTTCACTATTCTCGTGCCGCCCTTTTTTCTTTTTCTTGAAACTACTTAGTATAGACCCAACAGCGTTTTCATCGTTTGCTCTTCCTAACCTTGTATGGTACATCACATAAGTATTGTCTGTGCTGGACAAGGACAAAATACACTCTGCCCAATCTTTAAATTCAATATGGTCAGAAATGAGCAAAATATCCCACTTATCTGTTTCTTTAACAGCATCAGACAACTTCACGCCTTTTGTTTGTGAAATCAGTAAATAATTTCTCAGTCTTGAAATGTAAGGAGTTGATGTATACAGAAATTTTTTACGAAAATCATCGCATTCTTCTCCTAATCCAATATCTTTAATTTTACTATGTTTCTTTATACTAACAATAAAAATAATTTTTTTATCCATAATGATATTATTTTGAAGTTAATTTTCTTGCACTGTATATTGCTTCCGTTAATGGAAATTTATGCTGCCTGTCAGTCATATATTGCTGCACGACAGAGAAATTCAGATAACGAATATTATCCGGCAAATTATTCGGCTTGCCTCGCCCAGAAATCACAACTATACGGTCGTAATAATCCTGTTTATCTGTTATAGCCACTTCTTTGAATACTATATCTCTAATAAAATTTTCTACGCCTTTTTTGTCGGTGTCGTCGTAATGTGCTCCCTTATATGACTTTATCATTTTTTCGAGTATGCTAAGATGTATAACCACAAAGTCGGTATTTTTAATATCTTCATTGATGTATTTGATTATATCCGAATAATTATTATCAAAATTTTGTTCATTCAGGTTAATTTTTAGTTCGCTATGGTAAACGGATTGAGCTTTTACAGAAGAGGAACATTTATATTCTTGTAATTTGTATTCTTTTGTAACAGGCACAAAAATATTATTAAATTGATAAAGGGTATAATAATCAATATGTTCAGGGTTACCCAACTTTATTTCCGCTTTGTTCCATTTTGCTTTATATTGTTCCCCAATGGCGTGGGACTGTATTCGCTCGTCTATGACTTTAATACGCACACAGCAATTCAATCCCCTTATTATGTTTAGAAATATTTCTTTTTCTGCTTTTCTTCCAAAATCTCCTCCTTCTTTAACATTCCACGGCGTTGTTGAAGACCTTTCTACTACTTTATATTTATTATTTTTTATTGTCCAATATGCAAGTTCGTTATGCGAACTACTGCAACCTTCATAGTATTTCAAGTATTTTTTGTCAGTTTCTTTAGGTCCTTCGTCATCTACTCCTATTTTTTTTGATTCTTCTACAAACATAATCCAGCAATCATATATTATATCTTTCCATTCTGTTTTGGTAATCTTTTCAACCCCATCAACCCCACTTTTTGGTACTACTATCCTGCGGCTCAATGCAGGATTGTTTGACAAATCAAGGTCAGTATAATTTACAACCAAGCGATGTGGGTATATTTTTTTTAATGGTAATGGTTTTACTTCATGATTCTCATTATTAATTTCATTTTCGTTTAAAAAGTCTTTGGATGAAATTATCTTGATACCGTGCTTTAACAACTCTTTCTTCTTTTCTTCATGCGTTGAACTAACTCCATTTCCAAAAATATCCTTATCGTCTCCCACAATCAGCACTTCTCGTGGTTTATACGCAAAGAAACGATAAGCAAGGTAATTTTTCTCATTTTCTTGGCGCTTGTACGCTCTGAAAATGCCCAGTCGTTTTTCATTTTTTATTTCTTTGATAAAATACGAGTCTGTTTCTGTGAGTATTTCATGCTCTTCTCTTTTTTCATTTTTGTAAAGCGGCACTGTATACTCTTCGTGTTCAATCTCTTCCATTGGAATTTTACGCAAGTATGTTGCCGATGCTTCCATTTCCAGCAAGCCCCAACCTCTTTGCCGCAACGTATTGCTTTTGCGGTCGATAACCGATTTGTTTATCTGTCGGTTTTGCTTGTGAACAAGCCAGTCGATATTGTTGATTTCTTTGGTTCCTTCTTCTTTGTCTTCAACCCAAATATCTGTATCTTCATCATCGCCCTGGTTGTTTTTCTTAATCTTTGTATTGCCTGTAATATTATTCTTGATAATAATAGAAACGGCAAGCATCTCATTTACATCATCTTCCTTGCATTCTCCATCTTGGCATTCAGGAATATCTTCGACTTTTAATTGAATAATAACGGGAGAGGTTTTTGTTGTTGCTACGCTTCCGTGTTTTACGAGGTTGCGTATCAGGTTTTCCAAGATAGTATAAAAAGCGTGATTGCCAAGCACATCGCCCGGAATGGCAAAAATTTTATTTTTGCTGTCATCATCATACTCAAATTTATAATAAAAATTTTCAATCCCGCTGATAGTATCAACAAGAAGTCGGTTTTTCAGGAATCCATCCATAATATCGCCGAGCGTTGCGGATGTTTCCATAACTGGCGTACCCGTAGTGATGTCGCCGATATAGTCAAAACGGACTTTGATGTAGTTGATAAGTGTAATAATATCTTCCAAACCGTGAAACTTATTGCTTTTCAATTCACTAAGGGCTATGGAAATTTTATCATTAAGTCCATTCACCGTGCTGGCATTAAAATTGTTGAGAGTTATGCTAACTTCGTTGAAAACATTACTAACCGCTTGGATAAGTTCATCGAAGTTTTGGCTATTTTTTTCTTTGTTTTGCCCAGCAAGGCATTGACAATATTCGTGATTGTAAATTTGAAGGTTGTAGAAAAGCGTATTCTTAATCAGATTAACAACCTTTACCAAAACGTGGCTGCCGATATTATGGCTGAGGTTGCGAGCCATAACTTGGGCAAGGGAGGCGCGGACGGCGATTTGAATAGTATTTTCTTCTTTTATGCGAAGAATAACAAAAAAAGTAAGTTTATTGATGAATATTTTAAGTTGCTTTAGAAAAATTTGTATTTCTTTCTTTTGTTCTGTGTTCTTCATGTCGCATTCTATTCCTATGTTAGCAGTTACAACATAAGGTTGTAATTTTTCTTCTTCAATAGAACCGAAAAAAACAGGTCCGACTAAAAAGAAAAAGTGAGTAACATTGTTATCTTCATTTTCTTCTAAGGTATAACAGCTTTTTAGGGCATTTAACCAAGCTATAAATTTTGGTTTTAATGAATCATCTTTCTCTAAATATTCTCGTAAATTAGAGTCGTACACATAATTGTTATTTTCCTCAATGTGAGTGTGATATTCTGAGGAGGTAATTAATTCCGAGTTGAAACTAAACTCATATACTTCATCGAAAACTTTATTAGTTCTAAATATCAGCCCTATAGTTTCTGTCTTTTCTGTGTTAAAAATATCCTCACCCGAACCTATTAATATTTCATTTCTATCAGTCGTAAATTTTTTTTTCTTGCCTATTCCGTGAAAATCCTTTTCAGAATGTATAAAATCCCCATAGAAAGCGATTTTACCTTTATCGCTTGCAACATTCCATATATTGAAATATTTTAGAAATTTAAAAATGCATTTTTCATCCTCATTAACTAATACTTTATTTTTCAATCTATTAAAAAATAATAAATTCCAATTGACTGTAAATTTATTCTCTACATCCTTGACGAAATTCTCAAAAATTTCATCGAATATTTTATATTTATCATCAGATGGAGTATTCATTTGTTCTAAGATTTTTTACCCAGAGAAATTTATTTTTTTACAACAATAACAGTATCTAAGTCTTCTTCGGTCTGAATTTGACATTTCGAAGAGTAAAACGAAATATTCTTAAATCCCACTTGCCTAAGTAAGATTTCTATTTCGTCATTAGCATATATTCGGAAACAATAATATTTTGTCGTTTCTTTTCCTGACTCCTCTCGCAGTTTCCAACTGCCGTGCAAGCGTTTATCGTCAGAACAATACGATTTTTTTACATCTAAAGTATATTGTTGATTATTATGAAAAATATTTCTTGATGCGGCATAATCATTTTCTTTGCCTTTCAATATACGTTGTGCATTAAAATCCAAATGTATAAGCATTTTTCCATTCGGTTTAAGCAGATTGTAAAAATTTTGAGCAACTTTTTGATTTTCATTATCATCAAAAAAACCAAAGGAACTGAACATATTTATTCCAAAATCATATAGCGTGTGATGATTGGAAATATTACGCATATCACAATTTTTAATTTCAACACGATTCTGCATCGATTCACTTTTGGTCTGCAAAGATTCTTTGAACATTTGCAAATATTGCTTATTCAAGTCAATGGCAAATACATTTATTCCTTTTTCTGCTAATTGTGTTGCATGCCTACCCCAACCACAAGGACAGTCAAACAATGAGTCTCCTTTTTTGAGTTTCAGCAATTCATATATCATTCTTATTTCGTTTTCCGTCCTTTGTTCTCTTGTTATCTTTTGGTTACTGAAAGGACCTTCCGAACTATTATCAGCAATATAATAAAACTCTCCGAAGAATCCATATTTTTCTTCAAACCAATTTTTATTTTTGTTTCTTACCATTTATGGGCGTATTTATTAACTAATTTTTCACCTTTGACCTTCACTCAAAACCGAAGTATTAAAAACTTTGAATGAAAATCACTGCAAAGTTAAATAAAAAATTAATACAAAAGGATGTTTTTTTACTAAAAAATCACTTTTTTGTGATTTTTTCGACATATATATAAATCAATGAGTTACGGTTTAATAGGATTAAGTTTAGCCGTATTATTTGCTCAAATCTAAACCTATTGTAAACCCTATTTAACATCCCTATTGCCTGGTTGGCTCTTTTTATTCCAATTTTTCGGTGTTCGGGTCCGTGCATACTGTTTTGTATAAACCAAAAAACGTATTCAACCCTCGCTCTTATTATGAGTTTTATAGCCATAATGTCTTTCTTTGTTTTTTGTTACCCATCGAGCATCAATGTCTTTTGTTTCTTCTAATTTATTTACTGTCATATAAAATTGTTTGGCTTCCCATTCAAACAATCTATTATCGTGGGATACAATGATTATTATCTTTCTCTGTTCGGATAATTTGTAAAAGAAATTTCGTAATGTTTCCTCATTGTTATTATCCAATCCGCTCGACGGTTCATCAGCAAGTATAATATCGCTGTCTGAAATCAGAGCCATCATACAGGCAATTTTTTGTATTTGTCCTCCTGAAAGGTGGTCAATTCGTTTTACCCATATACTTTTATCGGTTAAAAAATCGAAAGACAAGCCATATTTATCAATGGTTTTATTCACTTCCTTAATTAGACGATTAACACCTAATATAGAGTATTTGCCAAATTCAGGAAGGATATTAATTACATTTTCAAATACGGTCATTTCCTTTGCGAAAATAGATATAGCTTCTTGCCTAAGGTAGAAAATACTGTTATTTGTACTGCTAAGTGTAATATCTCCTTTTTCGAGAGTGATTTCGTTATTAATCAATTTAAGAAGCGTTGTTTTTCCTACTCCATTCAAACCGCATATGATATTAATGCCATTGCCAAATTGTGTGGAGAAATTCTGAAAAACAATCTTATTTTCATGATTAATATTATAACTGAAATCAATGTTTTGAATGGAAATACTTTTATTTGTATTATTTTCAACATGAATTGTTTTGCGTGCTTTTTTCAGATTTATTTTTGCCACAGTCAAAATCAATGCGATACCAAAAAATAATTTCCAATAGACCGGATTAGGAGTATATGCAATGATACATACTACCAAAATTTGGAACAACATTGAACCTAACAGTGCTTTTACTACCGAATTTTGCAATAGCGAAAAAAGATAATAATGCCTAATTATTTTTTCTTCATTCTTCTTTTTGTATCGGGCAATAATAAAGTCAATGAATTTATCGACCAACAAAAAAGAAGCCAGTGAATTGACAACAAAATCAAAGCCGCCGCCCGACCGGGCAACAGCTTCTTTGATTGCGTATCCAAAAGTACCATAACCGACGAGGATACCGGTAATAATAAATCCGAATGTTAATAATAACCGTTTATTTTCAATTGTATTCGCTTTTATATTTTCCCCAATTACTCTAATTGAAATACCTTGTTTTGTCCGAAAAAAAACATCAATTACAACAACAAGAACGATTGATATTATTGGCAACAATTTTGACAATTTATTAAAAAAGGCATAATTGTCGTTTGTCTTCAATGGTAATGATTCTCCTATGGCAATAACCGATACGGCATACAATACCAACGAGAAGATAATACCGGCAAAAATGGCATTAATTTTAAATTCGTAAATTAATACCGACAATAGCATATAGCATACTACCGAACAAGCAATAGCAGCAGAAACAGACAGCAATAATGAATTAGAAAAATTCCATGTTGCAACAAATGAAATGATACTGACGATAGCCACTCCATCTATACTGATATCAATAATTTTTAGATTTTTGTATAATAATCCGATTCCTAACACAAAAGGCAACCAGAAAAATCCATTAACCAAACCTTCGGACAATACTTCCAAAAACATTCTTATCTATAGATTAATTATTTGAGAAATATATTGTTCTGACAGTTTTATTTCTTTTTCTTCAAAGGTTTTGGAATTAATAAAGATATGAACATCTTTATCTTCTATTTCTACAATCGGCATCTGTTTTAAATCCTTGTGATTCTCATTAGCATCACGAATTATCTTACCAATTAGTTTGCCAACTTCTTTATATTGAACAGACACAGCAAACATTATTCCGTCTTTAATTATTCCATCATCTAAACAGCATGAAATAACATTATTTTCAGAACAAAGTTTAGCAATGGTTGCCGCTTTTGTGGTTGCGCTTTTATCATGAGGGATAATTATTGCTTCTGCGCCATCTCTTATTAATTTGTTTGTTATATTATACACATCTTCAGCAGAAGTTACTGCCCCCAATAAAGGCTTTGCGGACGATTTGGAAATTATATCAACAAATATGTTTTTCATATTTTTGGAGTTAATTTCCGCCTCGTTATAGATTATACCTATCTTTTTAGTAGCAGGCTTTATATCAAATATCACATTAACCAACTTTGAATAGGAAGAAAAAGGTACTTGGCTCACAATATTTAATGGAAACTTTCGTGGTGGATTGATACCAAGTTCTTCCAATGCGCTAACCGAAGAAGGGATAGAGATAGACCCCGCAATGGTCGGCGGCATTTTTGCTTGATACTTACCACTAAAAACACTTGTTACTACCTGCGAACCAATAGCCACAAAATAATTGGGTTTGGTTAATAAAGCTGCGTCAATAGCCGTGTTAAATTTTGACGCATCGCCTTCCGCACTAAATACTCTGGTATAATAAAGAGAATCCGTACAAACCTCTCGCAGTCCAGCTTCTATCTGTTTAAAAGCCTCAATAGAAGCGGGAATTACCATAGTAATAATCTTTTTATCATCAGTTTTACATGAAAACATAAAAACTAATGCTAAAATGCTGACCTGACTTGATTTTAATACTTTCATTTTTTTATTTTATTAATTTGATTGCAAAAATAAGGAAATCAAAATTATCCAAAATTATCCAAGCCATAATTTACTATATTTTAGATATTTATAAATATATATTATGTATGGCAAGCCAAGCCTTTTCTTCAGGCAGTATTCCTACTGAAGGCAAATTATTAAGTTTCAAGCACAAATCGGAAAGAAATTTATTTCTATTATTGTCTCCTTTCGTACTTCTGCCAAACTCTTTCATCGCCGCTTCTATGGACGTTATTTTGCTGCGTTTTCCATCAGAACCACGATAATTCTGAAATTTTGGAATGAATACCCTGTAAAAAATTCGCCGCGTTATCAGTAGCGATTCTATATCTTCCCTGATTTCAAGTATGGATTCGTCGGCTCTATAATCAAAGTAATTATTAACTTGCATAGAGATATTATGCTCAAAAGCAGCCCAATCTGCCGAATTTCTTTTTTCTGTGTATTGAGTTTTATAAGAGGGAAGCGTTTGATTCCTGCGAGTGGTGGTAACCCAATTTGCACAATTAGGAATAGAGCAAATCAATTCTGTTATTTGCTGTACCTTTTGCCGAATTATGGGAAGATATGAGTTCCACAATGCTTTGCTTTTCTCTTCTTCAAATGCCTTCTTGAAAACTTGATGGTCGCAAAGCAAGAGAGCATTCACATCATTAACACTCAAATTGTCGGTAATTGTAAGAGAAAACAGGGCATAGAAACGTTTTTTTGAGGCGTAATCCAATATTTCAAAGCCCAATCTATCCTGATGACGTTTGGAGTTGGGTTTTAGTAATTCCCAATCACAAATAAGGGCGCGATAATCGTTTTTTCCGTCTGCGTCAATCTCTTTGATAACATCGTTTACATCCTGAAAAGCGTGTACCTCAAAATATCGTTCCAGTTCAGTCCTTGCCCACCGTAATTCGTCATCCTTGTCTTCCAGTAAAAGAATTTTTTTCTTATTTTCATCTTGTGAGGTCAATTCGTTGCTTTGAAGCGTATTGAGTTTTTCAACTAATTTGTCTATGGCATCTTCAAACTCTTCGATATTGCCTCTGCCGTGTGCTGTCGTTATCTTTTCGACTATGTTTTTAAGTGTGGGAAAGATTGCCTGTTCGGAGAGTTGATTGATTTTTGCAAGAATCTGCTCAACTTCTTCTTTTACAGAACTGATGCGCAAATTATGGTTAATGCTTACAATCAGATTTTTAATATCTATCAGGTAGAGACGCAGAAAAGCCAGCGTTGCGGGTAGCAACGGCACGATTGGCGCAAAAGCGTTTTCTATCCCGACCAGCGTAACAGGAAACTCACAAAAAGCCGTTCCCCGCACCGATACAATGTTGAATTTTACCGTTTCGTCGTTGTTCTTTTCAAAATAAGTCTGCGGCAAGAACGACAGTATGCACATCGGAGCAAGCATTTTTTTGTCTAAACGCATACTGATGGCAATGTCCAAGCCGTAAAAGTCGGAATATGGCTTGTCGTCCCATTGCAGTTCGGCAAAAATTACTATACGGTCGCAGATAGCGGAATTATCTCGAATGAACGCTTCCAATTCCTCTTCGGAGGTAACATAAAAACAATTCTTATCGGGTATTATTTCGTTCATGTAACGCCATTGGCAGTCATCGCATATTATCAGATAGCGGTTTTCCATTTTTTATAAAGTTGGATTAAATACCGGTCTTAAAAATACTCCCAAAAGGATATAGCCGCCGCAAGTATTGGCTATACTCACGACTGTTTCGTACAACGATTGTGGCACTTTTTCCTTCGCTTTCTTAAATTCTATGGAAGCGTCCTCTCCCTGTGCTATTATTTTCTCTCTATCTTCGACTGTCATTGACTTTTAATTTGGGATTGCAAAGTTATTAAATTTGAATGAATCATTCATCACTGCCGCCATAATTCAATTAAATTAATTGTTAATACTATTTTCCGTGAACAAATTGTCCTTTGGAATTAAGAATTGCGCCCAGACTCCCAAGTTCACAACTGAAATAACCGTTTCCTATGTAATCAATATCGTCGTATTTAGCCGGAATGATTACATTAAACTTTTCATCAAAAACGCCATAGCGGTCATACAGGTAGAATTTGGTATATGCGCTTTTCTTTCCTTGCTTCTGGTAGCCGTCGTTATCGTATTTGTTTCCTTCCGCTACCGGCTCATACAGAGGTGTTGCAATTTCCTCGTAATCCATTTCATCTAACCACAGTTTGCTAATCACTTCTTTACCGTCGTAAGCGAGCAGATACTGTTTATGTCCATTTGCATAGTCTAATTCGCCGACCATAATACCCAAATCAAACACTTCCAATCTGTCATATACCGGTGGTAAAACGATATGGAGCAAACTGTCGCACAAGCCGAGTTTACCGCTAAATTGAAGTTCTACAAAGCCGAAATCGTCAAAAGTAACATCGTCATATTGACAGGGTAAAAGCAACTTGCCGGTCGTATCAATCACGCCGAATTTTGAATCTTTACCCGGCACGATACAGTAGCCGTTGTCTCGAAAAATATAATTGTAGTATAAATGTTGGTTTTCAAAATCGAACTGCGGCTCAATTGCCATTTTCCCAGTTTTTACATTCACAAAACCAAGTTTATTGCCGATTACTACTGCGGCTAACCCCAATTTCGGGTTGTCAATCCATGCGCGGTCAAATTGCGGTGCGAATATTTGTTTTCCGCTTTCAGTGGAAAGAAAGCCTCGCTTATTGCCTTTACAGATTACAAAAGACAGACAATCGTAACCGGAATCGAAACCCAAAATCATATCAAACCTGTCGCCAACAACATTGCCCATAAAATCAATAATGGCGTATTCACCGTTATTGTACATTACAGAAGTCAAATGTTTCGCAATCATGTTGCGATCAACTTCCCCATACTTGTGTTTGTATAATTTTACACCATACACTATACCACTGATTAGCATGATGGCCAACATTGCGCTTGAAAAAATTCTCTTTATCATCTCTGTAAAAATTAAAATATTAATACCAAAATCCTGTTGCAAAATTATTGTTATGTAAATTATCCAAAATTACCTGTTCTGTTACCTGAAACGGGCAGAGTTTATGATTACCGAAATTTGTCCGTACCATAATATTTGAATAAAAATTATGGCACAAAGATACAACGTGTAAGGAAAGGGTTCTTTATGTATGTGTATATGGAAGTTTTTTGTATCTCGCGCTATTCACCAAGAAGTTGCTTAATATAAGCAATTTCTTCTTCAGAAAACAGATTGCGATTATCTTTATTACCGTTAATACTCTCGCGCGAAATATTTGACGGGAAGCAGTATTGAGTCTGGGGATATTGTTTTTGAAAGCCTTCAAACATTGTAGAAACCTCTGCAACGTTCCCGTTCTCTGATTTCAGCAAAGTATAAATCAGCAATCTTCGAGCAATAAGAGTATTAATGAAATTGTTTGACAAGGTTGAAGTATATTTGTCATCTTTCGGTTTTTCAGTTCTTTTCTCGCCAATTGGGCCTACTTTGTAATGAATAAAATAAACAAAATTATTGCCATACTCTTCCCCTGTACCATTCGCGCTCAGTTGAAGAAAGGAGGGGGGGGCTGTAAATTTAATAAGTTTTTCCAATGCTGTTACCTTTTCTTCAACATGAGTCTTTATCTCGGCGTAGGTTTTGAATTGTTCCGGGATTTTATTCTTTTCATAATTCGATTGCTCCGCAAAAAAATTGATATAGTTTCTGAAATACTTCAATGGAATAGAATTTTTATCAAAATCTCCTTTTTTCTTGCCGCTTGCGCCTGCATTTCTTTTGTTGTCAATAAGGTCTTTTACTTTATTGATAAACTCTTGTCTTGCTGCATCAGAACAAATATAAACATCTTTTTGAAACGGATAGACATTTTTAGTGTTATCGTTTCCAAAGATGACGTCATTGTACAGATTGCGAGTAACATTGGAAAGTATAATATAAATACGGTCAAAACTGCTCTGCAACCATTTGATATAGTTAAAGCCGAGATATTGCAATTCTTCCACCTCGTTGTCATCCGTCTTTGCTTTAATCTCAATATCAGAAATTACAGCATCAAATCTGTTCCCTTTTCCGTACCCTTCCAAACTGCGAAAATCATATCTTGGCGTTTGTTCTATTGTTATGAGAAAGCCTTGACTTTCCATTGCCTTAACAAGTTCTTTAATACGCATATCTGTCTTATAATCCTCATCAATAAACAAAACGCAATATTTCCTGCCGTCTTGTTGCCTGCTATCAACAGAACTTCCATTTATCGAACTTTTGATTTGTTTGCATATTATCTTGAAATTCTCCTGTATCCCTTGCCTGTATTTTTCCTCTTTGAGGTCATCCTCTGCGATGCTGTTAACTTTTTTTTCCAGTTCATCTATATCTTCTTTCGAATGAGAATGTGTCCTGTTATCTGCATATTTCAATACTTTCAACTTTTCAATCAATGCTCCCTTTGTAGCACAACTGCTTATATCGTGATTTATATGTTCAAGCATACCAACGATACTGCAAAAACGGCGTTGGGTATATTTTAATTCCAAATCGGTTAATTCTGTTGAAATATAACTTGTTTTATATTTATCTGCGTCCGAATATTTTTCCATGGCATCTTTCAATTTTTCATTGATTATGAGAGCCTCTAATGCCTCTGACCAGTCAAATCTCCATGCCGGCAATTGAGCAAATCCATGTTTCAATGCGGGAGTGCAAATTATTTCAGCATCAGGGTGATGAGCAAGAATAATCTTTCGGCTCAAGAATGAAACAAAAAAGATTGGGATTTTCACACCGGTCAAACGAAAATGTTGTGCTAATTTTATTCCGTTCATATCGGAATAAGCGCCTTTAAGAACTTCGTTTGACCATTTTAATTCACATAAAACGATAATATAAGAGATTTTCTTCCAATTCCGCTCTTTTAAGGCCTCAAAGTTTATACAACATACGGTTTCATAACCCGAGCCTTTCACCTGGTTCTCAATATAATTCGTGGAGGCATCGGGATTCCAGCAAATTAAAACCTTTTGATTATTTTTTTTAGCCATTTCTGATATCTGGTATTTCACAGCGCAAAAGTACTCAAAAAAATCAACAGCGCCTCAAAGAAGATTTAACCGTATATTCTGAACGTTGCGACCGTCGGGATACGTCACATCGCCGGATTTTTTTTCCGAAAAAAAGTTTTTTCCTTGAGAAAAAAAGTTAAGATTTAAGATAATGACGGACACGTGAAAGCGCAATGACGGCAATGCGACAGGGCGACGGCGCGACGGGGAAGCGACATGTTTGGAATTTCGCAATTTTATCCTAACTTTGCGCAAAATAACAGGAAATGTACGAATTAAGCAGTAAGAAAAGTCATGACGCGGAAAAACAAAATATTGCCGGTTATTGAAGCAGTTGAGATAACAGACCTTGCGGCCGAAGGGAAAGCGATGGCAAAGGTGAACGGTATGGTCGTATTCGTACCTTGGGCGGCGCCGGGCGACGTCGTTGATATTCGGCTGTATCGCAAGCGCAGGAATTATGCGGAAGGAAGCATTCTCCGCGTTCATAAATATTCCGACGAAAGGGTAAAACCTTTTTGCGAACATTTCACGGTTTGCGGCGGTTGCAAATGGCAGCATATTCCGTATGAAAATCAGTTGAAATTTAAACAAAAACAGGTGACGGACGATTTGCAGCATATCGGCAAAGTGCATGTGGAAGAGTTTTTGCCGATAGTGGGTTCCGAAAAAACGGTTGGCTACCGCAACAAACTTGAATTTACATTTTCAAACAAACGCTGGCTGACATCCGGAGAACTTGAAAAGAAAAACGAAAACACAGAAATGAACGGCGCAGGCTTTCATGTCTCCGGAATGTTCGACAAAGTGCTTGATATTGGCAAATGCTGGCTGCAAGAGGATATTGCCAATCACATCCGTTTGTTCGTCAAAGCGTATTGTTTGAAAAACAGCTGTTCATTCTTTGATTTGAAAGCACAGACGGGTTTTATGCGTACATTAATTATACGTACATCGTCGAAGGGCGAAGTGATGGTAATCGCGGTTTTTCACGAAGACGACATACCCAAACGCGAAAGCCTGCTGCGCGCACTCGCGGATCATTTCCCTGAAATCACTTCCCTGATGTATGTTGTTAACGGAAAATGCAACGATACGATTACAGACCTTGAGGTGGTTTCTTATAGCGGAAAAGATCATTTGACGGAGGAAATGGAGGGTTTGAAATTCAAAGTCGGTCCCAAATCCTTTTATCAGACAAACAGCCGTCAGGCATACAGGCTGTATTCCATTGCGCGTGATTTTGCGCAGCTCTCCGGCGATGATACGGTTTACGACCTGTATACGGGAACGGGAACTATCGCCAACTTTATAGCCCGCAGGGCAAAGAGAATTATCGGTATCGAATACGTCGCGGAGGCCATCCGTGATGCGCAGGCAAATGCCCGGCTGAATGGAATTAATAATGCGGAATTTTTTGCAGGCGACATGAAAGATATTCTCACCCGCGAATTTATAGCCGCACACAGAAAACCGGATGTGATCATCGCCGACCCGCCGCGCGCAGGCATGCACGATGCCGTTACGGAGACGATACTGTCCGTCGAACCGAAAAGAATCGTGTACGTCAGCTGCAATCCGGCTACACAGGCGCGTGATTTGAACCGTCTCGGACTGAAATACGGCGTATCGAAAGTGCAGCCGGCAGATATGTTTCCGCATACCCACCATGTCGAGAATGTTGCGCTCCTGGAATTAAAAAAGGTTTGACTGCGGAGATGAAACATCGCCTTCTTTCCATAGCATTACTCCTTCTGACGCTCTCGTGTACGAACAGGCGCGAAAAAGGCAATGTTCATGTCACCGACTTGCCGCAGATCAGGGAAAAAGGAGAATTGACCGCCGTAACGCTCAACAGTTCGATATCTTACTTCATTTATAAAGGCCAGAAAATGGGATACGAATATGACTTGATTGAAGATTTTGCAACATCTCAGGGATTAAGGTTGAATATCAAGGTGGCCGAAAATATTACCCGTCTTGAAGACATGCTGCACTCCGGCGAGGCCGACATCATCGCTTTCCCTCTCCAGAGGGATAATTCCATGAAACGAAGGGTCTTGTTTTGCGGACCCGAACAGCAGAATCATCTGGTAATAGTGCAACGGGCAAACAGGGGCGATACAATAGCAAAATCCGTCACAGAACTTATAAACAAAGACGTATGGGTGAAAAACAATTCCAGGCATCAGGAACGGCTTAAAAATCTGAACATGGAACTCGGCGGCGGGATAATGCTCAAAAACATAGCGCTTGATACGGTGACAACCGAAGATTTGATTGACATGGTTTCGTCCGGAAAAATACGCTATACGGTAAGCGAAAGCAATCTTGCGCGTTTGAGTAAAACATATCACGACAACATAGACATAAACCTTCAAATAAGTTTTCCTCAACGCACCTCCTGGGCGGTAAGGAAGGAAAGCCCGCAACTCGCTTCGGCAGTAAACGTATGGACATCGAACCTTTCAATAAAATCAACCGTGAAGGCAAGGGTGAAAAGGTATTTTGAACAGTCGAAAAATGAGGCTCTGGATATTGAACTGCCTGTAATAAAGAAAGGCGACATCTCTCCTTACGATGATTTGTTTAAAAAATATGCCTCTCAAATCGGCTGGGAGTGGCAAATACTTGCATCCATTGCATATCAGGAATCGAAATTCAAGACCCATCTGGAATCGTGGGCAGGAGCGAAAGGGCTGATGGGAATTATGCCCCAAACCGCCCGCAACTTCGGGTTTCCGTCCGACAGCCTTAATAACCCGGATGTTTCAATAAGAGCGTGCGTTAAAATCATTCAATACCTGGAAAAAATTTTTTCCGACATCGAAAATCGTCAAGAAAGGGCAAAATTTATTCTTGCTGCCTATAACGCAGGAAACGGACACATTGCAGACGCCCGAAAGCTTGCCGCAAAATATGGAGCCGATCAGAACCTCTGGCAAGGCAATGTAGCCGAATATGTGAAACTGAAAAGCGAAGCCCAATACTACGGCGACGATGTTTGCAAAAACGGATACCTGAGAGGTATGGAAACTTACAGATATGTTACGGAAGTAATGGAGAGGTATGATACATATAAAAAAAATCGGGAGGAAGGAAATTAATTAATGCGCTTCGGAAGCAAACAGCATTATTTCATAAGGCATAATGAGGGGGGTATTTTTAAGAGAAGAATCCGGACGGAAATACATCACGGGAGATGAATTTTCATGGAGATAATTTATCTTTTCCGCAGGCGCAACGCTTTTCCTCTCGTTAAATATCAACGAATAAAGAAGAAGAATACCAATAAATGTCAATAATACGTGTTTCATATTTTTGCGTTATTTTACAGGATTTGAAAATAAAACGTAACAGGCAGGATTATTATTATACGGGATGAAAAAAAATATTCTTTTCCTGCGAAAACAACAACATGCAGCAATGGATTATAAAGATCTCCATCCCTGTGCTTTCAATTTTATTTCTCCGCCATCGCGACCGACAAGTATGTTCCCGTATTCGGGTTTCGTGATGTGTCCGATTATTTTTACTCCCTTCATTGCGTCCACCTTGTCATGCAGCCCAAGCGGGACGGTGAAAAGCAGTTCATAATCCTCACCGCCATTAAGGGCAGCCGATACAAGGTTCATATTAAATGTTTCCGCCATTACTGCCGTCTGATAATCAATCGGGATACGGTCTTCAAAAATACGTATCCCTGCATTGCTTTCCTTCGATATATGAAACAGCTCGGACGAAAGCCCGTCGGAGACGTCTATCATCGAAGTGGGAACAATATTTTCCCTCTCAAGCATTTCAACAATATCCCGTCTTGCTTCGGGTTTTAGCTGGCGTTCGAGGATATATTCTTTCCCTGAAAAATCCGGACGGAAATCTGCTTCTCCTTTGAATACGTGTTTTTCACGTTCGAGCAGCTGCAATCCCATGTAAGCGGCGCCCAAATCTCCCGAAACGCAAAGCAGGTCGTTTTCTTTTGCCCCGCTGCGATACGTTATTTTTGACGTTTCTCCTTCGCCGATGCAGGTGATACAGATCACCAGGCCGGTAAGAGATGAAGAGGTGTCTCCTCCGACAAGATCAACGCCATATACTTCGCAGGCATGGTTAATCCCCGCGTATATTTCTTCAATATCTTCAATACCGAACCGTCCGGAGATGCCTATGGATACGGTAATCTGGCAGGGTTTTCCGTTCATGGCGTAAATATCCGAAAAATTGACGACTGCCGATTTGTATCCAAGATGTTTCAGGGGCACATAAGTCAGGTCGAAATGAATACCTTCGAGCAGCAGATCGGTAGATACAAGCGTTTTCTTATCATGGTAATCAAGTACGGCGGCATCGTCGCCGACGCCTTTGAGCGTACTGCGATGATGCATCTTGATTTTTTCCGTCAAATGACGTATCAGTCCAAACTCTCCGAGTGTTGATATTTCGGTTTTTGACATTTTTCTTTCCTTATATTATTAATGGTAAAACAAACGTGTTTAACAATTCTTTCTCTGAAATCTCTTTCCTTATCATACAGAAAATCTATTCCTGTCGGCAAAAAATACAGGCGCGGTTTCCATGATTCCGGAAGACTGCCGATCGATTTAAGTCTCATTGCATCTTTTTCGGTACAGATAATCTTGCCGTTTGCCGGCATCTTTTGAAATATTTTATCCATACGTTGAATATCCGACCGCTTAAAAGAATAATGATCGGGGAATATAAATTCCGTTACCCTGTTTGAATATTTCTTTATTTTTTCCATAAAAGGTTGAGGATTGGCAATTCCGGCTATTAACAGCAATTCTTCGTCTACGGTTATTTCGGACAAACGACAGGGCGACGAAACTTTATCAGGAAACAAGGCTTTCATTTCATAATATTTGAGCGTTGAAAAATACAAAAGCCGGTTTGTTGTCATGGGCGTCATATTTTTCTCAATCGACCTCCGTTCTTCAGGCTTCAGCGAAGGACTGCATTTCGTAACGACGATCATATCCGAACGGTAAGCCCCCGAAACCGGTTCGCGCAGATTGCCCGCCGGAAGCAGCGTGTCTTCATAACAGATATTGGAACGTTCCGTAAGCATAATGGTCAAAGAAGGAGATACGTATCTGTGTTGCATGGCGTCATCAAGAATAACAACGTCGGGTTTTTCATTTTCAGCCATTGAGAGCAATTTTTTTATGCCTCGCCTGCGATTTTCATCGACGGATACAATTACTTCGGGAAACTTTTGTTTTATCTGACAAGCTTCATCTCCCGCTTCAATCGGCGTATGCCGTTCATTTACGATTAAAAAACCTTTCGTTTTCCGTTTATATCCCCTGCTTAAGGTTGCTATACGGTAATTTTCTTTCAATATCTCAATGAGATATTCCGTAAACGGCGTTTTTCCGGCGCCTCCTGCGGCTATATTTCCTACGCAGATAACAGGCAATGGGAATCTTTCAGAGGGAAGTATTTTCCATTCAAATAACATGTTGCGAAGCCGGACGATGGCGCGGTATATCCACGAAAAAGGCATCAGGAGGCTTTTTATAACCGGATGCTTTCGATTAAAACATTCAGGCATTAAAAAAACTCAAAATCATAAGGCAATCTTGCCTGCACGCCTTCCGTTTGTCTTATCCTTCGCAAGGTATTCAGCAGTTCGGCGTCTTCGCCAAGGCAATCCTCTACAATTGATGATTTAATATCGCCTATTTGTTTCTTCAGAAATTCGGTTATCGGGTCTGTCGACAGCGTGACGTTTTTAACCTCATAATCGGACAGTCCGGCCAGTTCGGCTGCCGCCTCGACAGCGCGATTCAGGTCGCCTGTTTCATCGACAAGTCCGCGTTCAAGCGCCTGTTCTCCCGTCCAGACACGGCCCTGACCGATGGCGTCGATTTGTTCTATTGTCATGCCGCGTCCTTCGGCGCAACGTGTCAGGAAGGTATCATACATCAGATTGGTGTAATTTTGCATCAGTTGTTTCTCATCTTCCCGCCATGGTCTGGTTATATCTCCGAAATCGGAATATTTATTTGTTTTAACTACGTCTGACTTGATGTCTAATTTATTATACAGGCCCGTAATGTTTGGCAGTATTGAAAATACTCCGATAGAGCCGGTGAGCGTATTTGCTTCCGAGATAATTTTATCGGCGGCACACGATATATAATAACCTCCGGAGGCGGCAACGTTTCCCATCGATACTACGATTGTTTTATCCTTTTTTATCTGATTTACCTGATTCCATATCTGCTCCGAAATATAGGCGCTCCCTCCGGGAGAATTAACCCGCAGTACTACCGCTTTTACTGCGTCATCTTTTTTCAGTTTAATCAGATCGTCTACGAGTTTTTCCGTAATAAAATTACCGCTTGAATATATCGGCATCACGGACGAAGACATTATCTCTCCTTCGGCATATACAATTGCAATTTTATTACCGCTGCGAACCGTATTTTTATCCAGTTTAACGAGTCTTTTAACATCAACGGTTTTAAGTTCCCTCTTCAGGTCGGCATTTACTTTTTCCTTAATAAAATTTTCCGCGTCTTCACGGTATTTCAATTCGTCGATAAATCCCAGTTCCACAGATTTCTCTCCCGAAGCGAACATATAGCCGCTGTCGGCGTATAAATGGACTGTTTCTTCCGAAATACCGCGTCCGGAAGCTATATTTCTCACGACATTTTTCCATATCGCCTGTTGATACGACGTTATTTGTTCGCGGTTTTCTTCGCTGAATCTGTCATTCATAAACGGTTCGACGGCGCCTTTATAGGTCCCGACTTTAAAAATCATCATCTCAAGACCTGCTTTTTTGAACAGTCCCTTATAAAAATCCGCATGTGAAGCAAAACCCGAAAGTTTGAGTATTCCTAACGGATTCATAAATACATCGTCGGCTACGGAACACAGATTATAACATCCCTGCGTATAATCGTCGGCGTATGCTGTTATAAATTTTCCGCTTTCTTTAAAATCCTGCAACGCCCTCCTTATCACATCCACACTTGCCATTCCGGCTGCAAAATGCGATGCGTCGAGATAAATTCCTTTTATATTGCCGTTTTCCTTTGCCACTTTTATTGCCGTAACAATATCTTTCAGAGACAATACCTCGCTGGCGTTAAACAATCCTCCGAACGGATTGTTAGTCGCTACTTCTTTCAGACTTCCGTTCAGCGAAAGTTTGAGTACATTTTCATTGTTTTTGGGTAAGGAGGCCTCCATTGACTGGCCTACCGACGAAATCAAGCCTATCGTGAATATAAATCCTGCAAAAACAAATATCCCCGCAGCCACACAAAATGCAAGAGTTGATGCAAAAAACATCTTAAAAAACTGTTTCATAAGTATAATTTTTTTGAGTATTTGAGACAAAAGTAATTAAAAAAAGCGATTCTACTTTAAAAAAAAGTATTTTCCTGATAAAAAAATTCTTTTCCGAAGTTCTCTAAAAAAAAGAGTTTCGGAAAAGAATCAAGTTCAAAGGTGGATTTTTTTAAAGTTTGTTATCCGAACCAAGGACGTCTTTTATTTTGTGAACATAAAGTTTTTTGGCATTTTCGCGTGCTGGGCCGAGATATTTACGGGGGTCAAATTCGGCTGGACTTTCAACAAATACTTTGCGGATTGCCGCCGTCATGGCAAGACGGCTGTCGGAATCAATATTTATCTTGCATACGGCAGATATGGCAGCTTTACGCAGCTGCTCTTCGGGTATTCCGATGGCGTTTTTCAAGGCGCCGCCATACTTGTTGATGGTATTAACTTCTTCCTGAGGGACAGACGATGCGCCGTGGAGAACGATTGGGAAGCCGGGCAACTGTTTTTCAACGGCCTCAAGAATATCAAACGCCAGAGGAGGAGGCACAAGGCGTCCCTCTGCATCGAGAGTACACTGTTCGGGTTTGAATTTGTTCGCACCGTGTGAAGTGCCGATAGAGATGGCAAGCGAATCGCAAGCCGTTTTCGTTACGAAATCCACTACTTCTTCGGGACGCGTATAAGTATGATGCTCGGAAGACACTTCGTCTTCTACGCCGGCCAAAACGCCAAGTTCGCCTTCAACCGTTACGTCAAACCTGTGCGCATATTCAACCACTTCTTTCGTCAAGGCCACGTTTTCATCATACGATAAATGCGACCCGTCAATCATAATGGAAGAAAAACCCATGTCTATACAACTTTTACAAAGATTGAACGTATCGCCGTGGTCAAGATGCAAAACTATCTGAGGATGGAGACATCCAAGTTCCTTTGCGTATGCTACCGCACCTTCGGCCATGTATCTTAAAATTGTCTGGTTTGCGTATTTACGCGCACCGCTTGAAACCTGAAGTATAACAGGTGATTTTGTTTCTACGGCTGCCTGAATGATAGCCTGCATTTGTTCCATGTTGTTGAAATTAAAGGCAGGAATAGCATATCCGCCTTTCATTGCTTGGGAAAACATTTCGCGTGTGTTCACCAATCCTAAATCTTTGTAATTTACCATATTTTATACATTTATTAATTTTTTAGCGTTGCAAAGATAAGAATTAATTTTAAGATTCAGGATTTGAGATTTAAGATTTAAGATTCAAGATTTAAGATTTAAGATTTAAGATTTAAGATTTAAGATTTGAGATTTAAGATTTAACGGTTAGTGGTCAGTGGTCAGTGACGTGTACCACGTCATTGCAAACGCAGTGAAGCAATCCAGGAAAAAGTCCCGCAGGGACGACACTTTATTAACCGTATGCTTCAGCTTACGGATCGTCAACGGTCAGTGGTCAGTGACGTGTACCACGTCATTGCGAACCCGCAGGGTGAAGCAATCCAGGAATTAATGATTCAAGATTCAAGATTTAAGATTTAAGATTTAAGATTCAAGATTCAAGATTCAAGATTCAAGATTTAAGATTTAAGATTTCACCCATATCTCAATCAAGTGTCGTCCCTGCGGGACTTTTTGACTCTTAGCTCCTTTTTTTCCGTAAGCTGAAGCATACGGTTAATAAAGTGTCGTCCCTGCGGGACTTTTT
>JAITJX010000167.1 GCA_031278765.1 Tannerella sp.
CTCAAGCCCCCTCAAAACACGTTCAACAAAATCATCAATGTTCACCTGAGCTAAAGAATACTCCCAGGCGAGAGCTAAACGCAGCCGCGGATCCGCGTTTTCAAATTTAAAACCAAACAAAAAAGAAACATCGGCGGCATATTTTATCAATCGCGCCGTAAAACCATGTCATTTATGGCCTGGATATAAGGCGCTCCATATTTTTAATCTGTTGGAGAATTTTGGGATTCAATATATTGTTTAACGATTGAAATCGGAGCGCCTCCACAGGAGGCCGCGAAGTAGGAAGGAGACCAAAGGACATTTTTGAAACAGAAACTTTCGGCGATATCGGGACGTTCGGAGCGGAGCAATCGACTTGAAACGCCTTTCAGGCTGTTAACCAACTTTGATATGGCTAAATCGGGAGGATAATTCACCAACAAATGAACGTGGTCTTTTTCTCCGTCCGTTTCCGTCAATTCGGCGTTAAATTTTTTGCAAACATTTGAAAAATAAACCCTTAGACGCGCGATGGCGTCGGCGTCGAACACCTGTTTTCGATATTTCGTGACGAACACGAAATGCACATGGAAACTAAAGACGCAATGTCTGCCGGTTCTGATATTGTTGTTTTTTTTCATGGGCCAAAGTATAATTTAAGCATGAAGATATTGCAAGCATACAAGTTTCAGTTGAAGGCCAAGCCGCGGCATGAGGAATTGTTTCGCCGTTCTGCGGGATGCTGTCGTTTTGTTTGGAATCATATGCTGGCGCTGGAAAAAGAGAACCATGAAAACGGCAGGAAGAGGTTAGGTTACCGTGAGCTGGCCGGTATGCTGACAGATCTGAAGAATCAGGAAAAAACGAAGTTTTTGAAGGAAGTGCACTCACAAATTTTGCAACAGTCTCTCAAGGATTTGGAGAACGCCTATCGGAATTTTTTTCAAAAAAGGGCGATGTTGCCGAGATTTAAGAGCAAAGGCGTGAAGGATTCGTTTCGCTATCCGCAGGGATTCAAAATTGACGAACCGAATTTCCGTATATATCTGCCGAAAATCGGATGGGTTCGCTATCGGAAGAGTAAAAACATCGAAGGAAGGCCGAAACAAATAACCGTTTCGCTTTCTGCCGAAAAATGGTACGTATCCGTTCAAACCGAAAGAGAAATTGCCGATCCGATTCATACGTCCGATTCCGCAATCGGAGTCGACATGGGGGTAGCAAATTTTGCAACTTTTTCCGACGGAACATTCATCAAACCTCCGAATTTTTTCCAAAAACACGAGAATAAACTGAAATTTCGAGGCAGAAATCTCTCGCGCAAAAAAAAGTTTTCGAACAATTGGAGAAAAGAGAAGCATCGTCTGAACAGAATTCATAGGAAAATAAAAGATTGTCGCCGTGATTTTTTGCATAAATTAACGACCGATATGAGCAAAAATCACGCCTTGATTGCAATGGAAGACCTGCAGGTAAAGAACATGTCGAAATCGGCTTCCGGTACCGTTGACAATCCCGGAAGAAATGTCAAAGCGAAAACAGGATTAAACAAATCGATACTTGATCAGTGGTGGTTTGAATTTCGAAGACAATTGGAGTACAAACTGACTCGAAGAGGCGGGGAATTGCTGCTGATACCGCCACAATATACCAGCCAAAAATGCTCAGACTGCGGACATGTTGCAAAAGAAAATCGCGAAAGCCAAGCGAAATTTAAATGTTGCAACTGCGGTTTTGAAATAAATGCCGACCATAACGCGGCCATAAATATACTTGCGGCAGGGCATGCCGTTAAAGCCTGTGGAGAGATCGGCAACGGCCGGCTCTGTGAAACAGGAACCTCCTCGACACTTTAAGTCGGGAATCCTCGTCCTTTAGGACGGGGAGGATGTCAATGGGTATGTTTTCATTGTAGCCTCCTATTTATTCCTAACTATCCCACAATATATTCCTCTCTATCCTACATGTAAATACCCTATTTAAAATATTTTCTGATTGATATAGAATAAAGTAGGTTTGTTGCGGACAATTGAGGAAATCAAAAATGGAAGAAGAGTTTTTAACTACAGAAGATATAATGAAACTGTTCCATATTTGTAGAGATACAGTGCAAGACTGGATCAAAAACAAAAAGGACTTCACCAAGCCTATAAAATTTGGCCGTAGAAACCTCTGGAAGCCTTCAGTGATAGACGCATATCTAGACAGCGCTAGAAAACAACATCCAGATTGCAAATCGTAATTCATTGCCGTATCCTCTCTGCGCATTCTGTATTAGCGTGGCAGGCTTGCGCCAGATGGCAATGGCCTGCCTATTACCGTCAAGCTCATTCCTGTAAATATCCTCTAGCCAAGAGTACTTTTCGTTGTCCGCTCTACACTCTAATGCAGCGTCCAGCTTCTCTATCTTTTTACGTAAATCGCGCAACGTCTCTAGAAACGCTACCTCTTCCATTAGCTGCTCCGCTGTTTCTTCTTTCATTGTGGGGCTCTTTTATTATACCTTCGTAAATGTATCTTGCAATTATATTTACACAATAGTAACATGCAAACGTAATGTCAATACCCTTTCAAAAATATTTTTGTTTTTTTTATTTTCGGAGGTATAATCACAATAATTTGGTTGTGAAAGAAAAATAGATGGAACTTACTATAAAAAATGAAGAATACATAACCTTAGACGATGTAGAGAGTCTTGTTAATATGAAACAAACTTCAATATATACGCTCATAAAATTTGGGCATTTCCCCAAAGCTTTAAAGCTTCCAGACCGTCAAGTCTGGAAGAAATCTGAAGTAGAAGCATACATAGAGAAGAAAAAAATAACGCTTGCTAAAGGTGGTTTAGGAGAAGGGATGAAGACGCTACAGGTATTGTGGCTAGCGGTAGCTATGCTTTTAAATGGATGTGCTTCCATTACAGACTCAAAGATGCAAGCTCTTTCAGTCTCTGCTTTTGATGATGATAACAATGAAATAGAAAATGCCAAATGTATTCTCACGAACGATAAAGGAACATGGTATGTTTCAACGCCTGGGAGTGTAATTGTTCAAAAAAGCTATGGCGATATGATTGTAACTTGTAAGAAAAATGGTTATCAGACAGGAACTATCAAACTCGTTTCCAAAAGTAATGCGGGCGTTTGGGGCAATATTGTGGCTGGCGGACTTATTGGCTATGCCAT
>JAITJX010000018.1 GCA_031278765.1 Tannerella sp.
ACTGAATTTTACCCCTGCCAACGCCACCGACAAAAGTGTGTCAATCGAAGTCCGCGACCCGTCCATCATCAACCTTTGGGAAGACGGGCAGGCGATTATCTACAAAGACGCCATCCATGCGCGGGCAGAAGGATCGACTTACCTTGTCTTCACCACCGGCGACGGCGATTTCAAAGATTCGTGCCTCGTCACGGTGAAACGTATCCATTTGACTTCATTCCAGCTTAGCCTGCACGAAAAAACCTTGTGGCTACCCTACAGTCAAAGCGGCGAATATATAAACGTCAACGACACATCGGAATTGAGAATACTGCTCAATCCCCTCAATGCCACCGACAAAAGTTATACCGTAGCGGTGCGTAACAAAGGCGTCGTAGAAGCAGATCAGTACGGTATTCAGGCAATGCGCGAAGGCGCTACCTATGTTGTTTTCACTGCGAACGACGGCCATTTGCAGGACAGCATTTTAATCCATGTAACCCGTACCGTGAATGGCGGATCGCCCTGCGAAAACGCTGCTGTTGCGCAACTTGGCGTAAACAACATGCCTGCCGCCGAACATCATACGGAATGGTTTCAATTCACGCCTTCCGAAACGGCACATTACGCTTTAACCATTAACGTGGAAAAATATCCCTTCACCGATGCGGAAGTTTACAGCGGCGATTGCTCCTCGCTTTACCTTGTCAACGACGGACGGTTGTGGAGCGCCAATTATACAGACAGTTACGGCGCCGGATTTTTTGGGGAAACAGGAAAAACCTTTTACCTGAAACTGACCACCGGCGACTACAACACGCAGGGAGGCGGCACAATTGTCTCCTACACATGGAAGATAGCCAAGATTTCGGCCAGCATTTCCGGCGCCGTTACCGACAACGGAGCGTCGGCTCAAGGCGTCGTTGAACTGTATTCGGTTAAAAAAGGTTCCGTCTCCTTGTTGCAAACCGCCGCTATTCAGGCAAACGGAAACTATCAATTCGACAACCTCGGCATTGGAGATTATGCAGTAAGAGCGGTAACAACCGCCGGCGACATCACATGGTATGGCAGCAATACGCCCTACTTCATTGAAAGCGCCGTAATCAGTCCCGCCGGATCGGAAGCAATCACAGGCAAAGACATTGACATTGTCCGCAGGGAAACGCTCAACGAAGGCAACGCCAAAATCAGCGGATATATTGTTAAAAATGAAGATGTAGCGTCGCAAAATTCGCCGTCGATACGCCGCGTACAATCCGCCGAAGGCAAACCGGCCGAAGGCATAACGGTCTTCTTGCTCCGTAGCGGTGAAACGGCGCCGATAAACTACACGCTGACTGACGCCGGAGGTTATTTTGAATTTACAGGCATAGGCACAGGCGAATACAACGTCAGGGTACAAGTTGCCGGACTTGAACCTGAAACAACAGCGGTGAGCATAACGGAAGACGGAGAGACGGTTGAAATTGCCTACGAAGTGAGCGAAACCGGCATTGAAGAAACCGGTGGAACAGGCCTTGCGACAGTTGCCGTAGCAAATGTGCGGATTTATCCCAATCCCGTTACCGGAATTTTGCATGTCACCGGCGCGAAAAATGCTGTGTTGACCGTTCACAACCTGCAAGGACATCCGGTTTATTCCAAAAATAAACTGTCTGCCGAAGAAAACATAGTGGTTTCTTCCTGGGCAAAGGGATTGTATATCATCCTGATACAGACAGAAAACGAAAAGATATGCAAGAAAATCGTGAAAAACTGACACGGCATTAACGAGCGTCGGCAACGGCGGCTACACATTTAAAAGCTCCTGCTTTCCGTTCAATTTCGGATGCAGGGGCTTTGTATTTTGCCGCTACCACTCGCCAACCGGCAACGGCGGCTGTAACTTCCGTTTTGATTTCCCTTGCCCGTCTGTCGGACAAAAGATAAGTGGGAGCGGTTTTCATTACCAGATCCAAATCCAGCGAATTGTCCTGCCCGTCGATATTCAGCTTCAATCCGCTTGTGGTCTTCCGTCCGGTCGAAACGTTGAGACAGATAGGTATGACCGGAAGTCCCCCGTTTTTTCACCGCAGGGAGGAAAAGTGCAATATTCCAACCGGACGGGGTGTATCGTACATATACCAGTCGGCATAAACCCATATTTCTCTTGTGTGATTCATAATCGTTATTCAAATTCAGGTTCTTCGCCGTTTCCCCTGTCAATGATGTGTTCAATGACGGAAGGTATTTCCTTCTTTTTCGGCGCCCTTTTTCTTACAGTCAGTTGCATATCCTGAAGTGGATATGGCTTACTTCCGCATATTCTCGCCCAAAGCGGCAAGTATGTTTTTTTGCTTCACAAACACATATAATCCACTGAAAAACCATCCATATATAGAGAGAAGGGCATTTTATATAAATACAGTCCTGTGAATTTTTACTGCAAGCGGTGTAATGGTTACTTATATTACGTACGAGTAATAGCAACGTAACTCTTCCGATGAGATGTGTTTTCTTTGAATAAATCATTTCAAAAAAAAGATTCAGCCATAATTATAACTCAAAAATATTTTTTACCTTTGCTATGTAAATAATACATATTTTTTTGCCTATGGTATATAAAACAAAGTAATATACAAACATAAGACATATTAAAAAGCATTTATTTTATTCTTTGCTATTGTAAATTTGGCGATTTATATAATTAGTCTAATGAAGAATAAGTTGATGTTCACCTATAGCGTGAACTTAACGTATTTTCTATAGACTTGGTTACGCCAAATACCACAATAGCGGGAAACAGTTAAGTTTCACGCTTTTTTTTATACCCTTTTGAAAAACAATATTTTTATAATAAAAGGAGGCAAGCGCCGAAAATCCTGTAAAGAGTAGGCACAAATATTTAAATTAATTATTATGTTTCAAGAAATTAGAAAAAACAGTAGTGTTGATGAAAGTTTCAACACAATGGAACCTGAGACCATTCAAAAAAATGGGGCAAGTCCGAAAAGCCATACGAGTAGGAGAAATTTTAGAGCATTATTTTTCCTGTCCGCTCTGCTTGTCTTACTGGCTGGCGGCTTTACTTTTTTTTCGTGCAATGATGAGGATGGCAATAGCGACGGTGAAATAACCTCTTTGTCAGCCCCTTCAAACGTATCTGCATCACAAAGCGGTTCATTTGTTTCTATTTCGTGGAATAACGTTTCGGGAGCGACTTACTACGAAATTTATCGCAGCAGTAGCAGCGGTCCAAACAGCTCTTATGAGAAAATCAGCGATGGGGAAGAAAATTATGCAGAGGACTGGTCGCCTCTTAATGGAGAAAACTATTACAAAATCAGGGCAGTTAAAGAGAGTGGTTCAGTTGAAATCAAAAGCGATTACAGTAACTTCGCTTATGTAAAATTTTCTTCCAACAATGGTGGTGGCGAAACATCCACTTTGACCGCCCCCACAAACGTATCTGCATCACAAAACGGTTCATCTATTTCCATTTCGTGGAACAGCGTTCCGGGAGCTACGCAGTATTTTGTGTACAGAAGCGGCAGTCTAACAGGAAGTTACAATTCTTTGACTTCCGTTTCAGAAACAAGTGCAAGCGACGCTTCACCACTCAATGGATACAATTACTACAAAGTAAAAGCATCTAACGGCTCAACAACAAGCGATTTCAGCAGTTATGCATACGTTAATTACACTTCAGGAGGAGGAAATACATCCGTAAAACCAAGCGCCCCAACAGGAGTTACGGTATCAAACGAGGGTAATTCCATCATTCCAATGATTACTATCAAATGGAACAGCGTTTCAGACGCCACAAGTTACAAGGTTTACCGCAGTACTTCCGCCAATGGTACCTATTCTCAAATAGGCAGTTCCACAACTTACACGGTATTAACGGATGATAATCCACGTGAAGGAACATCGTATTACAAAGTGAAAGCAGTGAACAGCGCCGGCGAAAGCGATTTTAGCGCGTATGCTTCATTCACTTACACGGCAAACGATGTATCTCCCTGTCCTGTTAGCTATGGTAATTGTACTGTAAGTGGTACAACCATAACAATGCGATGGACAGTACCGACATCAGCCGGCTGTGGAACGCCTAAAAAAGCATATTTAAGGGTAAAAAATCCCGATAATAATAATTATGCGGATTTACAAACTTTATCAGGGAGCGCTACTTCGGCATCATTTACCTACACCCCCTGGGTAAATCCGGACGGGTATGTTTATGTGGGAATAATTACCGAAAATGATATGGGAACTTCCGGCGGAACACCCAAAATATATGATACTAAAAATAAGAAATGGATAAATTAATTTCCGTTTAGATAAAATCTGAATGTAAAGAAAAGAAACACACACACAATTTGGATTGTGTGTGTGTTCTATAAAAGGACTGATTACCGCTATCACCGGAGTTGTATTCTATGGATTTTCTTTACAATACCTGTCAGCTTCATCGATGATTTCATCAATATTCATGCCGACAAATAAATTATCTTTGCGCCACTCGGTATAATCAAACTGCTCTCTTAAAAGCAAAGCGATAAAACGCCCGGCGTCCAATATTCCCAATTCGTTGTTAAGACATCTCATGCCTTTCTCCAACAATGCTGCACTGTTTGTCATATTTCAAAATTATTAATAAATTCTATCGGATTACATACAATTATTTGTTCACTTTTATATTTCAATAACCGCTTATCCACAGATATAAAATATTCACAATGCCCGGCTATAGCACATGCAACATGAATCGCATCAAATTCTTTAACACCGGTAACCATAACTTCCTTTGCTAATGCCGTGATTTCGTCTGATTTTTCGATAAAAGATGAACTTAAATTTTCCTATTGTGCAATTGCTTTTCTTTTGCTACTGAAAATATTACAGCTATTTTCAAACTTCAAAATAAATGACCAGGCAAGTTCAATTTTATTTTCATAAACTATCCAAATGCAAAGTTAGGATTTTCCGGTATAAAATCAAAAAAATAAATCACTTGTGTATTTGTAAAGCTCGCAATTATCATGTACATTTGCACGATTTTTTAATAGTGCATAATGAGTCTTTTCAATTCCGGATCCAGGGTGAACCTTGATTTCAAGCCGAAATTATTCACCCAGTTAAAACATTACAGCAAAGAGAAATTCACTGCCGACCTGATGGCAGGAATCATTGTCGGCATCGTTGCCCTCCCCTTAGCCATTGCGTTCGGCATCGCCTCCGGCGTAAGTCCCGAAAAAGGGCTGATTACCGCTATCATCGGCGGATTCATCGTTTCCTTTCTGGGAGGCAGTTCCGTACAAATCGGCGGTCCGACGGGCGCCTTTATCATCATCGTTTACGGCATTATCCAGCAATTCGGCATCGGCGGATTAGCCGTCGCCACTTTTTTAGCCGGTTTGATGCTTATCGGAATGGGATTGCTGCGGCTGGGAACAGTCATCAAATTCATGCCCTACCCGATTATTGTCGGTTTCACCAGCGGTATTGCCCTGGTCATTTTCACCACACAGATGAAAGATTTCTTCGGACTGAGTATGGAAAGCGTTCCCGCCGATTTCGTATCCAAATGGATTGCTTACGGAAAAGCCATAACTACCGCAAATATCAGCTCGTTAGCAGTCGGTATCCTGAGTATTCTCATCATCATTTACACCCCCAAATTCATTAAGAAAATACCCGGCTCACTGATGGCCATTATCATCATGACCGTCGTGGTGTATATTCTAAAAAACTTTCTGGGAATCAACGGGATAGAAACGATTGGCGACCGTTTTGAAATCAAAGCTTCCTTGCCCGAACCGGCCGTTATTCCCATCAGTTGGGAAAACATCAACCTGTTGTTGCCTGCCGCATTCACAATTGCCATGTTGGGCGCAATCGAATCCTTGCTTTCGGCAACCGTCGCGGACGGTATCACGGGCGACCGGCAAAATTCCAATACAGAACTGATTGCACAGGGAGCGGCCAATCTGGTCACACCGATATTCGGCGGTATTCCGGTCACAGGCGCCATTGCGCGAACCATGACCAACATCAACAACGGAGGAAGAAGTCCGGTTGCCGGACTCATTCACGCCGTCGTTCTGCTGCTGATATTGCTTTTCTTGGGACCCTTGACCAAACACATTCCAATGGCCTGTCTGGCAGGCGTTTTGATTATCGTGGCATACAATATGAGTGAATGGCGGACGTTCCGTTCGTTATTAAAAAATCCGAAATCGGACGTGATTGTGTTGCTGGTTACTTTCTTTTTGACCGTCATATTCGATTTAACCATTGCCATTGAGATAGGTATTCTGCTGGCTATGGTACTGCTGGTGAAACGGATTTCCGAAACGTCCAACATTTCCGTTATTAAAGACGAACTGAACATGGAATCGGACGCCGAAAAAACGGCTGACAACGATAAATTAATTCTTCCGAAAGAGGTAGAAGTGTATGAAATCGACGGTCCGTTCTTTTTCGGCATTGCCAACAAATTCGAAGCAAGTATGCGCTGGGTGGGCGGTAAACGTCCGAAAATCCGCATTATTCGTATGCGGAAAGTTCCGTTTATGGATTCGACGGGACTGCATAATTTGGAAAGCCTTTACCGTCTGTCGGATAAGGAAGGGATTCAACTGGTTTTGTCGGGCGTGAACGACAAAATCAAAACAATGCTCGATAAATCGGGATTCGCCGGCAAAATCGGGAAGGAAAATATTTGCAGCAATATCAACGAGGCGCTGGAAAGGGTGAAAACGATTCAAATACAAAAAACGGCATACAAGGGAACGGATTTGATTTGATTTTCAAATCCGTAATTTCTCCAATCCAACAATTACTTTATAAACT
>JAITJX010000133.1 GCA_031278765.1 Tannerella sp.
CCATAAAAGGGTCGGCTTTACGCTTTGTAAATCCGGCCGCCAGCGACTGGTATTTATACGCTTTGGTTCGTTCCACAGATACGCCTTTTCCGCTACGGGTAACAAAATAAGCGCTCATTTTCGGGTCATCTCCGAACATCAATGCAGTCAATTCTACTCCGTATGCTTTTGATATTGTATATAATATGCTGACGGAGATATCGACCGTACCGCTTTCGAGTTGCATGTATTCTTTGGGTGTAATTTTACATTTTCCGGCAATATCTTCGACCGGTATTTCCAGCGCATCGCGCAAACCTTTCAAGCGTTGAGCTATCTGTTTAATTTCTTCGTTCATTGAGGTAGATTATTTTTTTGTAATTACTTTTATAAAAGTCTCTATTTGGGGTATTAATGCTTGTTTTTCATCGTTAATTATTACATAATCGGCTCTTTTACGTTTCAAAATGTCGGACATTTGTCTGTTCATGCGCTTGATCACTTCCGCTTCGGAAAAGTTGTCTCTTTGCATTACTCTCGTAAGTCGCAATTCCACAGGAGCGTAGACCATAACAACAAGATCTGTGTCTTTATCGAAGCCGGATTCATACAAAATAGCCGATTCAAAGGCGCACCATTTGGTTTCCTGATTTCTTACCCAATTTTTAAAATCCTTGTTAACAACAGGATGAATGATTTTGTTTACTTTTTCCATCAATTTTTCATTGTCAAACACAAGTGAAGCAAGTTTCGTACGGTCAAGCCGGTCGTCAACATATATTTCCTTACCGAACAGATCAACAAGTTTTTTCCTGATAACAGGCGATTCGTCGGAAAGTCGTTTTCCTTCAATATCGGCAAAATAAACCGGTATGTCATAAACCGTTAGCAGCGAAGATACTATTGATTTCCCGCTTCCGATTCCCCCTGTTATTCCTATTTTAATCATTGGTTCATTTGTTCGATAATAAATTCAACATTTTCAGGAACAATTTTCACATCCCTCAACCAGTCGGGTTTCCCGGTAAGTTTCAAGGACAGTTTTCCGCTTACCCGATTGTCTTTAAATTCTTTAAAAAGTACGTGTATTTTGAGTAATTCTTCCGTAAGTTCCTTAAAATGCGAAACGGGGATATTACAGACAACGTCAACTGTTGCAGGGAATATTCGAAGCATGAAACCTTCGGGTATGTCTGTACAGAAGACAGGCAGTTGGAAAGTTTTTTCGGTAAATTCTTCGATGGGAATTATTATCTTCACCGTTTCATCATCAACTCTTACGCCTTCCGGCAAATTCAATTCCGCTGTAACTTCTTTCGTCTTAGAAACATTGTTGAGGATAACAGGTTTTGTTTTAACAACATTTACTCTGTCAAGTATTTTCTTGCTTGAATAGAGTGTAACTGTCGGATTCTCAATCTTTATACTGTCGAAAATTTGAAAGCCCTGTTTTGTAATTACCTTTAATTCCGGAATAACAGGGACCGATTTACTGCTGAGTTTGTCGTACTTTAGCGTTACATCGGGCGGTTCTATGGAAGTTATCGCAGTAGAAGAAGCCAACCGCCTGTCCATTGCACTGCGCAACATTTTGTTTGTTATAACAATAGTAGAATCATTTGAAGCAGAAACGTTTGCAAGAGAAATATCAATGGATGAAAAACTTGATTTCCAAATATAATATATCAGGGTTGTACCTTTATCTTTAAGTACAATCCTGATTTCTTTTGTTGATTCCTCCGAAATAACCCAATTCTTCGGAACATTTCTCATTTTGAGCGGAATCTCTATCTTTTTTTCGTAGTCTTGTTGAAGAGTTTGTAAAAACCAGAATCCGAACGATAACAAAAGGAAGAAAATAAAAATAAAAATCTCTTTCCATTTTTTATTATTTGGAAACGTTCCCATAAATGTAAGTAATTTTTCTTAACTTACTTTTGTGTGTTGGCGTCCGATGACAAAGCGAATATGGATGCTTTATCCACTCGAACACGTACTCCGTCGGCTATTTCTACGAGCGCTGTAGTTCCGTCTATTTCTTTTATTCTACCGTGTATTCCACCGGCAATAACGACTTTATCGCCTGCTTTCATTGCTTCACGAGCCTTTTGCAAATCTTTTTGCCGTTTCTGCTGTGGTCGAATCATGAAGAAATAAAAGATGATAGCCAGAGCCACCATCATCACGATAAAACTCAATCCTCCGCCTGTCGGAGGCGCTTCTGCTAATAATACATTTAACATCATAATTTTATATTTTTAAGTTTCATTAATATTCGCCTGTATTTATGCAAAGGTACGTAATATATTCAAGATTGCAAAATTTAGATTTTAGACAGTTGATTTTCTTTCTTCAATTCTGCGACAATTGAATCCAAAACGCCGTTCACGAAACTTCCGCTCTTGGGCGTGCTGTAATATTTTGCAGCATCTATGTATTCGTTCAGCGTTACGGTAATCGGAATGGTTGGAAAATTCAGCAGTTCGGCTATTGCAACTTGCATGATTACAATATCCATATTTGCCAAACGTTCCGATTCCCAATTACTTGTATGTTTGTCTATAAGAGCGCGGTATTTGTCTCCATGCAGAAGTGATTGCCGAAACAATTTAATGACGAACTCATAATCGCCGTTATTGCTAAACATCGGCATCAATTCGTTTTTGCTTCCAAGTTGTTCGTCGAATCGTCTAATTGTCTTAATAACAAATGATTCGATAATAGCAATATCTTCATTCCAATAAATACTTTTTTCTTCGAGATAATCTTCAACAAAAGAATTATTTGAAATCAGACGTTTGAATACAAGTCGCCAAAACTCACGATCGGTCTCAAAAGAATCGTCCCTCTTTCCGATATAATCTGCATATATATCAGATTTAAGAATCAAATCTAAAATCTTTTTAATAAAATCGGTATCGTCTGCCCACGAAATGCCATGTTCTTTATTATATTTCAGGAGAGCTTCGTTCTCGCTGATTTGGAGGCTTAAGCGATTGTTCAACAGTCGTACGTCGGGATTCATTTCTTTTTCGGAGGGTCGAAATTTGCTTTTCTTCGTGTCAATCATGCGCTCATACATTCGGGTCACTTCGACAATCAACAATAAAAAATAATGATACAAATCATACGAGCGTTTGATACTCAACTTCAATTCATTTTCCGCAACTTTGAGATCGCTGTTTCCGGTCTGGTAAAATGCAAACACTATCTGCAATACTTTTATTCGGATTAAAATTCTATTAATCATTTGTTTAAAGATCTACAATAATTCTAACGAGGTGCGAAGGTAGCAATTTTATTCAAAACAATAAGATTATTTGTAAAATTTCAGGGAAAAAAGAGTGAATTCGATTTATTCGACTCACTCTCGTTTTTTAAAAGTAATTAACTTTTATTCTCCCGGATGAATAGCTTCTGTCGGACATGCATCTGCGCAAGTTCCACAATCCGTACACATTTCAGGATCAATACGATAAATATCGCCTTCGGAAATAGCCCCGACAGGACATTCATCAATACAAGTACCACAAGCGATACAATCATCACTAATTACGTAAGCCATAATCTTTTACTTTTTTTAAATTAACATTCAAATATCACTTAATAAGGCATTTACCTTGTCAAATCATTTCTATTCGACAACAAAGATATATCATATTTTTAATTTACAAGCATATCTGTGGTATTTTTTACAGAAAAAAATGTTGCAACCAAATTTTTCAAATGACATTTTGAGGTCTTATCGGGTGCAAACGATGGAGTCAATTGTATCCGTTTTTATGTTTTCGTCGAATGGCGTTTTGTCTGCTGTAATTATAACAGTCGCTCGTTCTGCTTCGCCGTTTGTTGGAGGATATAATTTTGATACTTTGACAGTTAGACTTAATATTTCAGTAAAATTGTTTTTAACGGATTTCAAGATTCTTCCGGCGACATGTTCAATCAATTTTGAAGGTTTTGACATTTCCTGTTTCACAATGTCGAAAATCTCCGCATAACTGATTGTATCCATAATGTCGTCCGATTCAATGGATTCTGTATCAATAATATAGGAGAGATCTACGAAATATGTCCCGCCGATAATTTGTTCCTGTTCCATAACACCGTGATATGCATGGAATTTCATAGATTCGAGTGTAATCGCAACTTTCATAATTAACGACAAAAGTAGGAATTAAAATTTAATTTCATATCTTTGCCGCAAATTAATAATAATAGATAATAATCATGGCAAAAAATTTTGAAGAACCAACAACTGGATTGCACAATGTACTTGCAACAGGAACCGTATTAACAGGAAAAATTGAAACCGAATCCGATTTTCGTCTTGATGGTCGGATAGAGGGTGAAGTGCATTGCAAAGGAAAAATTGTAATAGGTCAGAAAGGTAGCGTTAAAGGTAATATTTCCACTGATAACGCCGAAATTTTCGGAAATGTAAATGGTATAATCCGTGTGCGCGAATGTCTAATCCTTAAATCAACAGCTGTCATTACTGGTGATATTTTCATTCAAACGCTTGAAATAGAACCCGGCGCTAAATTGAACGGTTCTTGTTCCATGAATGGCAAGGATTTGGATACGAAACCGGCGAATGTGCAGAATGTAAATACGGACAAAAAATAAGTCTCGTAGAAATTAAGGTATGCTTTGTTTTCGGGCATGTATTATGTTATCTTCCTGATTTTTTAATCATTGAGGCGATTTTGTTATTAAAGTCTGTTGCTTCGAGAAGTTGTTCGAGGGTAATGTGCATCCTGTAGCGCCAGTAATTGTCCGGATTTGAAGGCATGTTGATGCGTTCGCGGCTTTCGTCAGGCAATTTGATGCTGTCGTCTGTTGCGAACCAGTCTTGTATAGGTATGGCAGTCAGCATTGAAAAAGCTTGCAGGTGATTCATTATTATTTGCTCTGCGATTTCGGCAGAACATTCTTTTGGCGCAATTCCTTGTCTTCCAAGTATTTTGTTATAATATCGTTGCGTTTTCGCTTTGTCTTCTTTCCACCATGCACGTATGGGATTCATGTCGTGTGTCGAAGTCGTACATACGGAATAGTACGGAATCTTCTGCAAATCGGTAAATTCCGTACTAATGGTTTTAGAGAGTCGCTCAAGTTCGAGAGAAAGTATGTTTAATTGTTCCATCACTTCGCGCACCGGCGCCGGAATCATACCGAGATCTTCGCCGCAGATAAGCATTTCGGTAGAATTTATCAACGGAACAAGTCTTTTTAAAGCTGTCTGTTTCCAAAATTCATTATGCCGAACATAAAAGAAGTCATTGTACAACTTATTAAAAGAGGCCTGTTCTTCCTGACTTAATTCTTTATAAACAAGTGATTTTTTTGCCGAAATGCGAGGATGATATTTTCCCTTTTCATAAGGGTCTTCGATAAACAAGGTTTCGGTTGTGATTTTCATCAGCCCTTCGATAACAGATGCGGGCGTTTTGTTTAAAGCCATGATTTTCCTCTGCGTCAAATACGGTTTCTCTAAAACAAAATACTTTGATTCAAGATATTTCAAGTATTTTTTTACAATATTGTCTTTATTTTTTTGAAAAACAGTTTTCAAATTATCGACGCTTATATGGGGAATTGTCCATAAATAGTTGAATTTCAGTCCATATTGTTCAATTTCTCCTATGGATAACGGTAGTGCAGGATGAAAATGCCCACATAAACCATCGACATAATCAAGAGGAATTTCCCATATTCGGAAAAAGCCGAGAATGTGGTCTATGCGCAGGCAATCGAAGAATTTGCCTAAGTTGTCAAAGCGTTTTTTCCACCAGTCAAAATTATCCGCTTCCATTTTTCCCCAGTTGTATGTAGGAAAAGACCAGTTTTGACCTGTTTGAGAAAAATCGTCCGGCGGCGCGCCGGCTTGTTGCTCCATGTTGAAAAATTTTCTTTCCGACCATGCTTCGACGCTTGAACGGTTTATACCGATAGGAAGGTCGCCTTTCAAAAGAATTTTTTTCCCCCGGGCATATTCTGAAATCTCTTTAAATTGCTGATGTAGCGTATATTGAATAAAATAAATGCAATTGATTTTATCTTTGTCCAGTTCACCAGTTTTATACAAAAAATCAATGTTCTTTTTTTGATATTTTGACTGATTACTCCATTTTGACTGGTCAGATGATTTGTAGGTATCCATATTGTCCAGAAATACAGCGTACGGCAAAAGCCATTTTTCGTTCTCGTTACAAAAAGCGGCAAATTTTTTGTCTTCTTTTATACTTTCTTTCTCCTGATGATAAAAATCGTGTAAATATTCTAATTTATATTTTATGACTTCCTCGTAATCAATTGTTTCTTTATTATTCAGGATTTTTTGTATTTCGGTGTATTTTTTATTCTTTTTAAAATTATTTAATTTTCCCAATATATTGATATTTAAATATATAGGGTGAATTGCATAAATAGAAATCGCACTGTAAGGATACGAATCTCGCCACGTGTGCGAATGGGTTGTATCGTTGATGGGAAGTAACTGAATGATTCGTTGACCGGTCTTTTCTGCCCAGTCGACAAGTAACTTGATGTCTCCAAGATCACCTATGCCGAAACTGTTTTTTGTTCTTAATGAAAAAACGGGAACAACACTTCCGGCTATTTTCCATTTGGGCATGTCGTTCGAGCGCAGAGGAAAGTCCAAAATTATTATAGTATCTTCTTCATTATCAGGAAAATTATTTATAATTCTATTTTCGCCATTTTCCCAACAACAGAGTTTTTTTGACTCTTTTTCCAATATAACATATTTATATTCAAGAGGAAGAATAATATCCGAAATATTTAAACTCACTTCCCATTGCGGAAATATTTTACCGGTCAAACATACGGCATCATGCGGTTCCCAATTTCCAAGAACAAGTTGATTTCCTGTGATTGCCACCACTTTATTTTTATCAACTTGCGGGGCAAAGAGGCGAAATTTTATTTTTTCTAATTGCATTTTGAAGCTCCGCAATTTGTACATATAAGACAACCTTCCTGATAAACAAGCGTTTCAAAGCCGCAATTTGGGCATTTTTGACCTTTTGCTTCTGCTCCGTTAGGCAGATATTTTTTCAATGCCCGCTCAACGCCGTTTTTCCATGTATTAATGCTTTCATCATTCAGTTCCATGCCTTGCACAATTTTAATCACCTGATCTATAGGCATTCCGTAGCGTAGCACTCCTGAAATCAATTTTGCATAGTTCCAGAACTCAGGATTGAATTTGCCGTCCAGTCCTTCGATTGTCATTTTGTAGCCGCGTTTGTTTTTGAACTGAAAATCATAGTGTTTGTTACCATTTTCGTCATAACTCTTTATGATGGACCCCTTCAAAACATTTTTCGGAAGCATTATTCCTTCGTCATCATCCGCAAGTCCGGTAAAAATCTCATACGGGCGACCGTTCAGTAATCCTACGAAAGCAATCCATTTGTCATGATTATTTTGAAACTTAACAACATCGGCTTCAAGTTCGCGCGGTCGAGTTGTCATAATCACTGGCGGCTCCATGCAGTCAGGAGAACCTTTTTGTTTCTTTTTTTTGTCTGACAATGAAATGAGTACGCCGGAGCGGGAGCCTTCTCGATAAACCGTACAACCTTTGCAACCGCTTTTCCACGCATGTATATATAACTGATTAACAAGTTCTTCAGTGGATTCGTTGGGGAGGTTTATCGTAACACTGATGGAATGGTCTACCCATTTTTGTATGCGTCCCTGCATGGTAACCTTTTGCAACCAGTTGATATCATTCGAAGCAGCTTTATAATAAGGCGATTCTTTTATCATATTTTCAATTTCCTCCTCCTTGTATTTTTTTGAAGGCGAGTAACCGTTTGCCATCATCCATATAACAAATTTATGGTGAAATACCGTGTATTCTTCAAAAGCATCGCCCGATTCATCAACAAAATCAACGCGCGAATTAGGGTCATTCGGATTTACTTTTCTACGGCGTTTGTAAACAGGCAAAAAAGTGGGCTCAATACCTGAAGTTGTCTGTGTCATAAGACTTGTTGTGCCTGTCGGTGCGATAGTCAGACATGCGATATTTCGTCTACCGTACATCGCCATTTCCATATATAATGCGGGACTGGCTGATTTTAAACGATTTATAAATGGATTATTTTCTTCCCGTTTAACATCGTAAACTTCAAAAGCGCCACGTTCCTTTGCCATTTGAACCGACGAATGATATGCTGCAAGCGCTAATGTTTTTTGAACCTGTTCGGCAAAGTCGGTTGCCGCTTCTGTTCCATAGTGCAGGTTCAGCGCCGCAAGCATGTCGCCTTCAGCCGTTATACCTACTCCTGTACGACGACCTTGAATAGTTTTATGTTGAATTTTTTTCCAAAGATGTTTTTCAGTGTATTTGATTTCCTCCGCTTCAGGGTCTGATTCCACTTTTTCGAGTATCTTTTCAATTTTTTCGGCTTCGAGATCGACGATGTCATCCATGATTCGCTGTGCAAGTCCTGCGTGTTCCTTAAACAGTTCGAAGTCAAATCGCGCTTTGGGCGTAAACGGATTGATTACATAAGAATACAAATTAATAGCGAGCAATCGGCAACTGTCATACGGACAAAGCGGTATTTCGCCGCATGGATTCGTTGAAACGGTTTTAAATCCAAGGTCTGTGTAACAATCAGGAACGGATTCTCTTATGATGGTGTCCCAGAACAGCACGCCCGGTTCGGCCGATTTCCATGCGTTATGGATAATTTTGTTCCACAACTCCTTTGCGCTAATTTCTTTTTTGACAAACGGATTCATCGAATCGACCGGATATTGCTGCATATAAGGCATGTCGTTTATTGCCGCTTTCATGAATTCATCGTCAATCTTGACGGATACGTTTGCGCCGGTAACTTTTCCTTCTGTCATTTTTGCATCAATAAACGATTCGGAATCAGGATGTTTTACAGATACACTTAACATCAGTGCGCCTCTGCGTCCTTCTTGTGCTACTTCGCGAGTTGAATTTGAATATCGTTCCATGAAAGGCACTAATCCTGTGGAAGTCAGCGCCGAATTTTTTACAATAGAGTTTTTTGGGCGAATTTGCGATAAGTCATGCCCCACGCCACCTCTGCGCTTCATTAGTTGCACCTGCTCTTCGTCAATTCGTATTACTGCCCCGTATGAATCAGCATGTCCTTCAACACCTATTACAAAACAGTTTGACAATGAGGATATTTGATGCTCATTACCTATTCCTGTCATAGGACTTCCCTGTGGAATAATATATTTAAATCTGTCGAACAATTCAAAAAGTTTTTCCTTTGAGACTGGATTAGGATATTTTTTTTCTATTCTGTGTATCTCCGAAGCAAGTCTGTTGTGCATATCGGCCGGAGTTTTTTCATATATATTACCGAATCCGTCTTTCAACGCATACTTGTTTACCCATACTTTTGCCGCGAGTTCATCACCCGTAAAATAAGTTAATGTAGCTTTATATGCTTCGTCAAATGTGTAAGTTTTTTTATCCATTGTATTTTTATTAAATTTTTTCTTTAAGAAAGTGCAATATTAAGAAGTCTTTCCGAATTGACAAAATTTTTCGAGATTTTTTTTGTTTTTTTTACAAAATATTTTTTAATCATTTGATTGTTAAATATATAAAATTTCAATGTCTATAAAAAGTTTTCCAAAACGAAAAAACAGTATAAAGCAGGATTGGAAAAATATTTTTCTTTATGACCTGAAATATAAAAGAAAAAAATATGGAAAAAGTAGAAACAATCTTTGATCAGATTGAAATCATCTAATTCATTCATCTGTTCTGCGTTTACTGATTTCCACACTCATACTTTCCAGAAACGGAATATAAGACCGGCGAGTACGGAACTGATTGGCAACTGCGTTGGTTTATGGCTTGTAATATTCATCGTTGGACAGGTCGAATTGAATATATCCGCGCTTCTCAATGAAGAATCGACAACACCCCTGTTATCCCTGACAAAATACGGCAGCGTCCCGTTCTCCTCCGCCTTTGCAATCCTGTCCGCATTTCCCCTTACCCACTTTTTGAACTTCTCCGGCACATCCCGCACCTCATGCACGCTGTGCGCCGCCGGCTCTTCGCCGCTAAGCATCCGTTCGTTGTCGGCTCTCATTTCCTCCTCCGTCTTTAACATGGGGACGGCAAAACAGCGGCACAGCAGATGCCAGCCCGTAAACTTGATAACCCCAATGGACAGTACGCTTCAGCGGAATTGGGTGGCATTACAGAAGAGGAATTATTAACACAACAAACAAGAGGCAAACCTTGCGGCCTGTCTCCTGTTGCTTTCTCCTGCTGCATACGCTCTGCGGGCGCATGCAGGGTGGAGTTTAAATCTTAAATCTTAAATCTTGAATCTTAAATCTTGAATCTTAAATCTTAAATCTTAAATCTTGAAATGTAATGCTTTACCGGACTGCTATCTTGTATACCATGCCGTCTTTGAGCGTGACGATGTACAGGCCTCTGTCGAGGGTCATCCTGCTGAGGCCGGAGGGAATTTCTACTTTCCTGT
>JAITJX010000184.1 GCA_031278765.1 Tannerella sp.
GTAGGTCTTCGAGGTAACTGTGCCGCCGCTGATGGTGATTACCTTTTTGGTGATGGTTTGATTGGGCACAGTAACTGTAGAAGAACTACCCAGAGTATACGAGCCCCAATCGCCAGCCAGGGCCGTCACCGTAATCGTCACAGTTCTGTTTGCGCTTGGAGTCGAACTGTTATATTCTGCCGTGTAGGTGATGTGCGAGGAGAGTTGGTCTGCGGTTAGAGTACCACTCTCGCCACTGGATAGAGAATAGCTTAAAGTTAATACCTCAGCGTTTTTATTTCCGTCGTAGGCTTTCTCCTTAATTGTTGCACCAGTGAAGCTGACGGTGGTGGTCTGCGCTACCGCCGTAGCGGTGTTAAATACGTATGCCGTTATCAGGAGAACGGCAAATGTGCAGTAGCGAAAGATGTTGTTACGCTTCTGCCGAATTGTTTTTGTAAAAAATCTGTTCATAATTATAAATTTTTAAAAAGTTAGATTAAATAAAAAGTATTAAATAAAAAATATAGAAATTTCTTCTGTTAAAGTTTCTTATGCCCATGCAGGAGGGGGACGCCATAGCGTCGTGTCGTAGAATGTCGTTGCAAGGATGCGCGCGTGAAAGTCTCTCTCAGCAAAGATTGTTTCAAAGTAATTAAAATTCATAGAACTGATTACTTTTTTATTTGCTGCATTCGCAGCTGTTTTATGTGAGAAAATAACTTTCATCTGTTGTTATATTACAATCTAAATCGTCGCCAAAGGTAATTCTTTTTTTTTTAAAACAAACAAATAATTTACTGATTTTTTAAAAAAAAAATATTTTCTCCCGTCGCCAACGCCGAAGTTGTGTTACGTATTTTCAACGGTTATGCCACTGTAGACAACGTTTTCGGCATCGTCGTCAGGTGGCGGGAGCGTTTCTTTTTTATTATTATCGTCAGTGGGGGATAATTCTTTGTCTTTGGTTTTCAATTCTCTTGATTTTCCTGCTTCATCAACAAATCTCTGAAATATTTTCAAGAGCGTCTTGTCTTTATTTATAAGCAGTTCCGGATGAAACTGTACGGCCATAATCCAATTCGCCGAATCTATTTTTTCCATGGCTTCCACGATTCCGTCAGCCGCTCTTCCGGCAATCGTAAATCCGTCGGCAGGTCGCTTGACGGCCTGATGATGCGCCGAATTTACCATTAAAATTTTGTCGCCTACTATTTTTGAGAACATGGTGCTGTCTTCTACTATGACCGAATGTGAAGGCTCAGTGTTGGAATTTCTTTGGCGGTGAGATACCGATTTCTCATAATATTGGGCAGGTATATCCTGATACAAAGATCCTCCGAAAGCAATGTTAATAAGTTGCAACCCTCGACAAATGCCTAGTACGGGTACGCTGTTCTCTGCCGCAAGAAGCAACAGCCTTATTTCAAACGTATCGCGAGGAGCGTTTACCGTTCCCATTTGTGGAATGGGTTTCTCATTATAATAAGCAGGATCAAAATCTCCGCCTCCAGGGAAAATAATCCCGTCAACAGATTTCAAAAGTTCTACAATGACGCTGTCGTCTCTTATAAGCGGCACAATAATCGGTATTCCGCCGGCTTTAAGAATGGCTTCTATATAAGCGCGCGATACATAGCATACTCCATCTCTATACGTGTCGGCAATTCCTATCACAGGGCGGTTTTGAGCATCCATCGCCCAAATATGGTAACAAAGCAGTATAAGCGTTATAATTTTCTTCACTTTCTTGAAATTTTCAAATTAAATGCTGTTTAAAAGACTTAATTTATTATCATTATATAATTTGAATATGAGTTCTCCAAAGAGCGTATTTGCCCATGCAAACCATTTACGCGTGAATTTTTCAGGATTGTCGATGTGAAAGCTTTCGTGCATGAAGTTTGTATTTGCGTCGGTGTCGCGCAATGTTTTAATGCAGTATCTGATTTCGTTATCGTTTTTTGCTGTCATGGCTTTCATTATTATGCTCATAGGCCATATATAATCAAAACCGATATGTGGTCCGCCGATTCCTTCGGCTACCCGTCCTTTAAAAAAGTAGGGATTGGCATCACTCCATATTAATGTCCTTGTATTCAAATAAACGGGATCATTATCGGTGACGCATCCCAGATAGGGCAGGGATAGCAGGCTGGGAATATTTGCATCGTCCATGAAGAGTTGATTTCCAAAACCGTCTACTTCGTAAGCGTATATTTTACCAAATTTTTCATGTTCGCTCATTGCATATTTTTCGATTGCCGCATGAACTTCAATAGCCAAGCCGTTACATTCGGATGCCATCACATTATTCTTGCAGACATTTTCCAATATCTCTGCCGCTTGTAACAACGATTTCACAGCAAACAGGTTGGAGGGGACAAGAAAGTTTAATGTCGTAGCATCGTCGGAAGGACGGAAAGAAGAAACAATCAAACCGACAGGTTTTACCGGCGCGCCATATCCGTCATTGCACAGCGTATCAAGCTGTCGCTCCGTTTTGCGTCGAAATTTATAGGGTCCGCGACCGTCTTTTCGCTGTTGTTCTTTGAAGGTTTTGAGCGTCAATGCTACTGCTTTTTCCCAATCTTTGTCGAAAACAGAAACATCTCCCGATATTTTCCAATAATTATAAGCCAAACGTACAGGATAGCAAAGAGAGTCTATTTCCCATTTTCGCTCGTGCAATTCGGGCTTCATAGCAGTATGATCCGACATCCATTCGCTTTTAGCCGGTCCGTCATTGAAAGCATTTGCATAAGGATCTATCAATATGCACTTCGTCTGTCGATTAATCACTCCGGCAATGAGCAAGCGCAAAGGTTCATCCTCTCTTATTAATCTGAGATAGGGAAAAACCTGCGCGGCAGAATCACGTAACCACATGGCATGAATGTCTCCCGTATACACAAAAGTATCCGGCTTGCCATCTTGAATGCGGTAATGAACGGTTGTATCAAGCGTGTTCGGAAAACAATTCTCAAACATCCGGGCAAGTTTCTTGTCCGTCAATTGACTCGTTACTTTTTTAATTGTTTCTTCCACCGATTTTGACGTAAAATTACGTTCCGCCGCCTCCGGTCTGTCGGATACGTATCCTTCCGACAATGAAGTAAAAGCATTAACGGCTTTACCGTCTATTGCCCATGCAGCCAGTCCGAGGCTGCTTGATTTGATAAAATTTCTTCGTGAAATCATGATTTTATACTATAAATTGGATGCAAAGATACACGAAATTAAAATATAAAAATTAATGTTTTGATTTTTTTCAATTTTTATTGCTACTTTTGCGGCCTGAAAACTATTAAACAGCCAATTTGATGAAGAGTTTAGTTATAGTCTTGATTTTTATGAATTTATTAACAACAAAAGCCCAAAATCAAGACACGATAAAACTCAAGGAACAACGTGAGTTTCCAAAGTTTATATTACCCGCCTGTTTAATTTCTTACGGTATAGGAGCAAGAATCATGGCGCCGATAAGAGAATTAGACTATAAAATTTCTGAAAATATCGAAAAATATTATACAAAAAGATCTTCGATAGACAATTACACACAATATGTTCCTGTTGCGGCGGTTTTTGGTCTGGACTTAACAGGAGCTAAAGCAAAAAATAATTTTTGCGACAGAACATTTGTGTCGGCTACATCTTATTTGTTGATGACAGCCGTGGTCAGAACAATGAAACAGACCATCAACGTGCAACGCCCCGACAGTTATGATAATTACTCTTTCCCGTCCGGACACACAGCTACAGCTTTCGTCGGCGCTCATATATTGTCTAAAGAATACAAAGATGTTTCTCCCTGGATTGCAGTAGCCGGATATACTGTTGCAACAGGAACCGGTATATCACGGATTTACAATAAACACCACTGGTTGAGCGATGTCCTTACCGGCGCCGGAATAGGAATACTCAGCGCCGAGGTCGGGTATTTACTTCTTCCCGTCTTTCATAAAATGTATGGTATCAAAGAAAAAGATAACAATCTTGTAATCATTCCTTCTATAAATACCGGTTACTGTGGAATAGGGCTTGCTTACTCTTTTTGATTTTTTCAAATCATGAGTATATGGCGTCTGAAAAAAGAATTAGCCTTTTTTATACGCATTTGTTTTTTATGAAGAAAATTGTGTACTTTTGTCAAGTTTTATAATCTAACTAAATTAATTAATGTGTATGAAAAAAATTTTATTCGTAGCATTGGCGATAATGGTTTTATTGTCATGCCAAAAGAAAGAAAAAAATGTCCGGTCGCTTTCAGGACTTAATACCAAAGATTTTGTTACGAAAGTCGATGGTAAGAAAACGGGTTTGTATATCCTGAAAAATAATACAGGTCTCGAAGCCTGCATTACAAATTTCGGCGGTCGTATAGTGTCATTGCTCGTACATGACAGAAAAGGAAATCTGACAGATGTAGTACTTGGTTACGGCAGTATCAAAGAGTATCTTGCCAAACCGGACGGTAATTATGGCGCATTGATTGGAAGGTACGGAAACCGCATCAAAGATGGTTCTTTTACGCTTGACGGAAATACTTACGATTTGCCGAAAAATAATAACGGCAATTGCCTGCATGGCGGACCAAAAGGATATCACAATCAGGTGTGGAACGCAGAAAAAATTGACGCTCAAACGCTTAAACTTACCTATCTTTCAAAAGACGGTGAAGCTGGTTTTCCGGGCAACCTGAATGTAACAGTGGTTTACAAATTGACTGACGATGATGCGCTGGATATTCAGTATGAGGCAACTACCGACAAACCGACCGTTGTGAATCTGACAAATCACAGTTATTTTAATATTTCCGGAAATCCCGGCACTCAAATACTTAACAATTACATATATATTAATGCCGATTCTTTTACGATGGTTAATGACAAACTCATACCGATAGCAATCGCTGCCGTAGACAGCACTCCCATGGACTTGCGCAAAGCGATGATTATAAAGGCAGGCATCGATGATTCCTACGAACAGATTCAACTCGGCAAAGGATATGACCATAACTGGGTACTGAATACAAAAGGCGATATAAATCAGATTGCTGCAAAGGTTTACAGTGATGAGAGCGGTATTGTTCTTGACGTCCATACCACAGAACCGGGAATACAATTTTATAGCGGTAATTTCATGGCCCTGTCTGATGCGGGTAAACATGGCGTAAAGTATCTCCATCGTGGAGCTTTATGCCTTGAAACACAACATTATCCGGACAGTCCAAACAATCCTTCTTTCCCAAGCGCCGTACTTCGTCCCGGCGAGACTTACAAAAGCCGTTGCATATACAAGTTTAAAATTGTACCTGACCCTTTAACCAGCAAAGATTCATAATGTTATGAAAACATTTTTCGTTACAGTAATATTTCTGACATGTTTATGCGTTGAATCACAAAATAAGATAAAATTGTGGGAACACAATCCGCCTACCGATAACAAAATTGTCGTAAACGACAAAAATGTATCCGAATATCAAGATAACATACCGGAACTTGAAATTTTTCTACCTGATAAATCAAAGGCTACAGGTATGGCCGTTATTGTATGTCCGGGGGGAGGTTATTCGGGGCTCGCCTACGAACACGAAGGTATAATGGTCGCAAAATGGCTTAACAATGAAGGAATTGCCGCTTTTATTCTTGAATACAGAATGCCCAATAAGCATAAAACCGTTCCGCTCGAAGACACATGGCAGGCTATCAGACTTGTTCGTGAAAATGCCGCCAAATATAGCATAAATCCTTCAAGTATAGGAATTTGCGGTTTTTCTGCAGGAGGTCATTTGGCTTCGACGGCATCAACACATTTTGCAACATCAGGCACAAGCACCAGACCTGATTTTTCCATTCTCTTTTATCCTGTTATTACAATGGGAACTTTTACCCATCAAGGTTCACGAGACAATTTGCTTGGCGAAAATCCAACAATAGAAGATATTTATATATATTCAAATGAAAAACAGATAAATACAAATACTCCTCCAACCATTTTACTGTTAAGCGACGACGACAAAGTCGTCGTTCCCGAAAACAGCCTTAAATATTACGAGGCTCTTAAAATGAACGGAATACCTGCCGCTTTGTATATTTTCCCGAAAGGCGGACATGGTTGGGGTTTTCATGAAACGTATGAATATCATAAACCTATGGTGGAACTGCTCTCGGGATGGCTAAAATCCATTAACGGTCAATAGCGGCGGATGAAGCCTTATATTAAGCATGTTCCTGGCGGAAGGAGGGGGATTCGAACCCCCGGTACGGTAACCCGTACGACAGTTTAGCAAACTGTTGGTTTAAGCCACTCACCCATCCTTCCCGAACATTTAGCCTGCGCTGCTCATCCAAAGCGGGTGCAAAGGTAAAGATTGTTTTTAAATTTACAAATTTTTTTGTGAACTTTTTGAAATATCGCTAACTTTGCGGGCATAAACCGTTAATTAATTATGTATAGAACGAAAACTTGCAGTGAATTACATACTGACCCAACCGGGCAAAAAGTTGTTTTGTCCGGTTGGGTTAAATCTAAACGGGAGAGCAAACAAATCATCTTTCTTGATTTATGTGATTCAACGGGAAATATTCAATTGATCTTAGAGGATACGGCGCTTGGGCATGAACTGTTCAATTCAGCTGAGAAAATCACGATTGAATCGGCAATTAAGGCGTCAGGTACAATAAAAATAAATGATTTGGGTTACAAAGAAGTTCAAGTCAATATTTTTTCAATTATTTCGCTATCCACAAAACATTATACACCCGAACTGCGAAATGATTTTGACATCTTTGACGAAAAATATATAGATCAAATGCTTTCAAATAGACGTTTGTATATAAGAAACAGAAAAAAAGTCCCTGCATATTTAAGCAAGATCAGTAAATATATTACAATTCAATAAATAAAAAAACAAAAAAGCAATGAGTAGTTTCAAAAACACAGAAAAACTTTATATCAAAGATGTAAAGAATTATGAAGGACAAATTATAGAAATAAAAGGATTTGTCCAAAGCGTCAGGAATTTAAAAAAAGTTCAATTCGTAATTTTACGGGATAAAACAGGGTTGCTTCAACTTTTTATTCCTAAAGACGAAATGAACGAAAAATTGAATACGCTTGTATCGGAGATTTCCAAAGAATCTGTAATATCCGTTACGGGCAAAGTGAACATTGACGCCAACGTCAAACTCAATCAGGTAGAAATTCAGGTTCAAAACATGGAAGTATTAAGCGCTTCTTTGCCGGAGTTGCCGATTGACGAAAATTCGCCGTTAGACCTTTTATTGGATTGGCGTTTTATTGACTTGAGACAAGAAAAAAACACATTGATTTTCGAAATTCAAACCACAATGGAACATGCCATGCGGGAATGGTGGATTAATAATAATTTTGTAGAAATCCACACGCCAAAATTCGTAGGTACTGCAACCGAATCGGGCGCAGAAGTGTTTGAACTGCCTTATTTCGGTCGTACGGCATATTTGGCGCAATCACCGCAATTTTATAAACAAATGGCTATGGCTGCCGGATTCGGCAGAGTTTTTGAAATAGCGCCGGTATTCAGAGCAAACTCTTCGCACACGAAAAGACACGATACGGAATTTACATCCGTCGATGTCGAAATATCATGGATAGACAGTTATGAAGACGTGATGAAATGTGAAGAAGAATGGCTTACTTATGTAATTACAAAGATAACAGAAAAACACGGAAAGCGAATTAAGGAAGTGTTCGACGTTGATATTGAAATACCGGCTTTACCTTTCCCCAGAATGACATTGACGAAAGCAAGAGAGATCTTGTCCGAAATAGGGCATATCATCGATCATAAAGAAGATTTAGACCCGCAAGGAGAGCGTCTTATCGGCGAATACATCAAAAAAAACTGTAATCACGATTATGTTTTCTTAACAGAATATCCGACGTCGGTAAGAGCGTTTTACCACATGCGTCCGCCAAGTAATCCCGATGTAACAAACAGTTTCGACCTTATAGGGAAAGGCGTCGAAATAACGACAGGAGCGCAGCGGGAACATCGTGCGGATATTTTGACGAATCAGGCATTGGAAAAAGGATATAATTTGGAACCTCTGAAAGATTACATTAACTTCTTTAAATACGGATGTCCTCCACATGGCGGTTTTGGGCTGGGATTAACAAGATTGATTATGGTCTTGCTTCATTTGGATAGTGTTCGTGAGGCTACTTTTATTTACAGAGGTCCAACAAGGTTAAATCCGTAACTTTAACATATTGTAAAACAAATTGAAGATAAAAGAAATAATAACAGAAATTGAGCGTGTCGCACCTTTGAGTTTACAGGAAGAATACGACAATGCCGGCGTGCAAGTTGGAAACATAAACCAGCAGGCAAGCGGCGCGCTGATTTGCCTTGACATAACGGAAGAAGTTGTAGATGAGGCTATTAATTCAGGATTCAATCTTATCATTTCTCACCACCCTTTGATTTTTAAACCGTTAAAATCGATTACAGGCAGAAATTACATTGAACGAAGCCTAATAAAAGCCTGTAAAAATGATATCGTAATCTATTCGGCGCATACGAATATGGACAATGCGTATGAAGGCGTTAATTACCGTATGGCTGAGTTATTCGGTCTCCAAGACGTCAGAATTTTAAGTCCAATGACAAATAAACTGATAAAACTAGTAACGTTTGTTCCGGAAGAAAACGCCGAAAATGTGAGAAAAGTCTTGTTTAAAGCCGGTGCGGGAGAAATCGGCGCTTACAGTTCTTGCAGTTTCAATGCTTATGGCGAAGGAACGTACTTGGCCACAGAGGGTTGTAATCCATACCGGGGGAAAATTGGACAACTTCATGTCGAAAAAGAAGTACGTATTGAAACCATCTTCCCTAATCATATTAAATCACATTTAATCAGAGCATTGTTGTCTGTACACCCTTATGAAGAGCCGGCTTTTGACTTATATAAACTGGAAAACGAATGGCAACAGGCAGGAAGCGGCATTATCGGACAACTACCTGACTGGGAAGGCGAATTAATATTTCTTCAACGCATCAAAGACGTATTAAACGTAGAAAGTTTGCAACACTCCAATCTCACAGGCAACAAGATACGAAGCGTTGCGATATGCGGCGGAAACGGAGCATTCCTCATCAATGATGCAATAAGAGCGGAAGCAGACATTTTTATAACAGGCGAAGCGAAATACAACAATTTCTACGAAGTGGAAAACAAAATATTACTCGCTGTAACAGGACATTACAAAAGCGAAATATGCACAAAAGATATATTTTTTAATGTCATTTCAAAAAAATTTCCTACCTTTGCGGTACAAATATCAACAGCAAATATAAACCCTATTAAATATTTATAAGCATGGCAAAAAAAATAGAAGCCAAAGCAATAAAAAAAGCGCCGGTAAAAGACAAATCTAAAAAAACTGTAAACAGTTCAAAAACAAAGAAAAAAAGAGAACAGAAGCCGGAATTGGAAGAAAAAGTCGTCAAAACGCTCTCCAAAAAAGATACTGAAACAAAAAAAGAAACAACAAAATCACTGTCAATAGAAAAAGACGAAGAAGAATTGACCGTTGAAGAAAAACTGTTAATGTTGTTCGGATTACAAACAGTTGTAACAGAGATAGATAAAATTAAAACTTTACGCGGCGAACTACCTCTCGAAGTGCAGGATTTGGAAGACGAAATCATCGGTTTAAAGACGCGTTTGGATAAATATCAAACAGAAATACAGGACTCGGAAGAAAATATAAATGCGCAAAAGAACAAAATTTCCAATTCCAAATTATTGATTGACAAATATAAAACGCAACTCGAACAGGTGCGTAACAATCGCGAATTCGATAATCTCTCAAAGGAGGTTGAATTTCAGGAACTTGAAATAGAATTTGCGGAAAAGAAAACAAAAGAGTTCAACGTTGCTATTAAACAAAAAAAGGAAGATATTGCAACAAGCAAACAGTTTATGGAAGAACGCAAAATTGATCTCGAACAAAAGAAAAAAGAACTTCAGGAAATTGTATCCGAAACGCGCCATGAAGAAGAGAAATTGCGCGACAGGGTAAAATCACTGGAAAAAAAAATCGAGCCTCACTTACTGAATGCTTTCAAACGAATACGTAAAGGAGCGCGTAACGGCTTGGCTATTGTGAATATCGAGAGAGATGCCTGTGGCGGATGTTTCAACAAAATTCCACCACAAAAACAATTAGACATAAAACTGCACAAGAAAATTATTGTTTGCGAGTATTGCGGACGAATCATGATCGACCCTGAACTTGCACATGGAAAAGAACAAGAAAATGTAATCCAATAAGAGAGGGTTGATATTCAAAGTAAAAACATATATAGAGACGAACAATTTGCTGGCACGTGAAAAACCTGTAATTGTAGGGTTCAGTGGCGGTCGTGACTCTGTTTCTTTGTTATATATACTTAATTATCTTGGATTTAATTGTATATCTGCTCATTGCAATTTTCATTTGCGCGGACAAGAATCCGATAGAGATGAAACCTTTTGCGAGAACTTTGCAAAGAATTTGAAAATCAAATTCTTAAAATCAGATTTCGATACTGTTGTACATGCAAAAAAACAGCATCTCTCCATTGAAATGGCAGCAAGAGAATTGCGCTATGCATGGTTTGAGACCATTCGTAAAGATTTTGATGCACAAGCTATTGCAATAGCACACCACAGAGATGATCATATCGAAACCGTGTTGCTTCATTTGATAAGAGGTACGGGAATCAGAGGACTTTGCGGTATCAGACCAAGAAATGGCTTTATTGTCAGACCTTTAATTTCTGTCTGCCGTTCGGAAATTGACAGTTTTATAAAAGAGCAAAGTTTGCAATTTGTAAAAGACACTTCGAACGATTCGATTGAGTTTAAGCGAAATTTTATCCGACACCGGTTAATCCCAATAATGAAAGAACTCAATCCTTCTGTCAATAAAGCTATTGCAAGAACATCGGAACATATTACCGACGTCGAAACAATATATCTCAATGCCATTGAGACTGCAAAGAATGAATTGGTTACGCAAACATGTGATTCTGAGATATATATAAACATCGAAAAATTGCAGCATCAACGTGCCGCTAAAACCATCCTGTACGAAATACTGCGACCTTACGGCTTTAATCGTGAAACGGCGGAAAATATCCATATTGCTTTAAACGGCATTTCGGGAAAACAGTTTTTTGCCTCAAATTCAAAGTATAAATTATTGAAAGACAGAGAAAATTTAATAATATATAATTTAGAAAAAACAAATATCGAAGAATACAAACTCACAGAGAATAAGGAAGACTGGGAAAATTTACCGATAAGACTGAGCGCCGAAAAAATCAGTATTGACACGACATACAAAGCGGAAAAAAACCAGATGACAGGCACCTTCGATTATGACAAATTACACTTTCCGCTTGTGTTAAGAAAATGGAAACAGGGAGACCGGTTCGTGCCATTCGGAATGAGAGGAAAGAAAAAACTAAGCGATTATTTTATAGACAATAAGATAAGTATTAACGACAAAGAAAAGATAAGGGTTCTATGTTCGGGAGATGATATTATCTGGGTGGTAGGACGCCGAACGGACAACCGATTTCTCATTGACAAAACAACAAAAAACGTATTTATTATAAAATTTTTCGATTTCTTTTTGGAAAATAAAAAATAATCCATATCTTTGCACCATCAAAAACCAATATATGGAATTATCCGAATAGTTTTTTATTTATCCTGACAAATTCATATTAACAAATTATTTAGTTAATATATAACTCTTAATATTTATTGAAATCTTATTAATAATTAAAATATCAAATAATTCTATGCAGAAATACAATATAGTAGAGCTAAATGGAAAACAACTTCAAGAATTAGAAGAAATAGCTAAAAACATGGGAATTAAAAAGCCTAACGCCATTCGAAAAGAAGACCTTATATATAAAATTCTTGACGAACAAGCAATCTCATTTGCCGGTTTGCAGGCTGAAAAAGATAAAGAAAAAGATGCAAAAAAGAACAGCCCGGAGAAAACATCCGAAAATCAAAGCAACCAAAACAGAAGAGGCAGAGGCCGCCCTCGAAAAGAACAAATACAGCAGCCTGTCAATAATAACGCTGATAATATAACTGCTCCAAAAATAACTGCTCTAAAACAACAAAACGAATCTAAAAAAAGCAAAAGAGGAAGACCAAAGAAAGAAACCGACTTAACGGAAGCCACACCGGCTCAATCGCAACAGCAAGTTGTTCAAAATCAGCAAATTCAGAAGGTTCAAAACAATCAGAATATAAAACCTGTTCAACAAGATTTTCCGAACAAAGAGCAAAAGCCGCAACAACAACAACCATCACAACAACAACAACCATCACAACAACCACAACCATCACAACAACAACCACAGCAACCAAAAAAAGTTCAATTCGGACCTATAACAAACGTAAATGTACCGAGAATTGTTCCTGCTGTAATACAAAACATTCATATGGCACAAAATACAGCCGCTAAACCGAATGAAAATTCGGAAAAAAAACAGCCGACGCCGCAACAACAGGCTGATACTTCAAAAAGGATTATTTTTAGACATGGAAACAATACAAATTCCGTATTGGACCAAGTCATTTCCATTATTGCTCCTTCGCAAAACCCAAACCAAAATCAGAATGAAACAAAACAACAAGTTTCCAATGATATAAACAAAACCAACAAATCCCCAAACAATAATAATCAGAATATGAATCAAAGAATGCTTGCATCTGTTCAAGTCGAACCGGAGAATATATTTGATTTCGAGGGTATTCTAAAAGGAACAGGCGTATTAGAAATCATTCAAGACGGATACGGATTCCTGCGTTCTTCGGACTACAATTATTTGTCTTCGCCTGATGACATCTACGTTTCGCAGGCACAAATAAAACTGTTCGGACTAAAAACCGGCGACTTTGTAGAAGGGCCTATTCGTCCGCCACGAGAAGGAGAAAAGTATTTTCCGCTTGTCAAAGTCGAAAAAATAAATGGTCGCATACCCGAAGAAGTACGCGACAGAATGCCTTTTGACCACCTTACCCCACTCTTTCCCGATGAAAAATTCAGATTGGTGGAAAGAAGATCGCCAAAAGTTTATGACCAGATTGCCGTTCGTGTCGTTGATTTGTTTTCGCCTATCGGCAAAGGACAGCGCGGATTGATCGTAGCACAGCCAAAGACTGGTAAAACAATGTTGCTCAAAGATATAGCAAATGCAATAGCAGTCAATCATCCTGAAGTTTACATGATAATTCTTTTGATCGACGAACGTCCAGAAGAAGTAACAGATATGGCGAGAAGCGTTGATGCCGAGGTAATTGCATCTACTTTTGACGAACCGGCAGAAAGACATGTAAAAATCGCGGATATAGTATTGAACAAAGCAAAACGCATGGTCGAATGTGGTCATGATGTCGTTATTCTGCTTGATTCGATAACACGCCTTGCACGTGCATACAATACCGTACAGCCGGCATCCGGAAAAGTTTTGTCCGGCGGAGTTGATGCCAATGCTTTACAGAAACCCAAACGTTTCTTCGGAGCAGCTCGTAATATCGAAAACGGCGGCAGTCTGACAATCCTCGCAACTGCTTTAACCGAAACCGGTTCAAAAATGGACGATGTTATCTTTGAAGAATTTAAGGGAACAGGCAACATGGAGTTGCAACTTGACCGCAAATTATCGAACAAACGTATTTATCCGGCCGTGGATATTATTGCTTCAAGTACTCGTCGGGATGATTTGCTTCAAGACGAACGTACCGTTAATCGCATGTGGGTATTACGTAAATATTTGTCGGACATGAATTCAATCGAAGCAATGGAATTTGTTAAAAAACAGCTCGAAAACACTGCTGATAACATGGATTTTCTTGCTTCAATGAATGGATAAAATTACAATCGTTTTTGTTGATTACTGTACGATTCCCTGCGCGGCTTCGAGAGCGAATCTCAAATTTCTTTTCTAAGTCGCGCAACCGGTATTCCAATCTGTTCGCGATATTTAGCAACGGTTCGACGCGCTATCAGGAAACCTTTTGCATTAAGAATATCTGTAAGTTCTTCGTCTGTAACAGGTTTCTTTTTATTTTCGATATCAATTTCGTCAGTTATGATTTGCTTTATCTTTCGAGTGGAAATTGTTTCGCCGCTTTCTGTTTGTGTTGATTCGGAAAAGAAAAATTTCAATGGATAGATGCCGAAATTCGTCTGGACATATTTACTGTTGCTGACACGCGAAATGGTAGAAATGTCGAGATTTGTCTTTAAAGCAACATCTTTAAGAATCATCGGGCGAAGCTGGCTTTCGTCTCCGGTAAGGAAAAAATCTTTCTGTATCAATATAATAGCTTCCATTGTGCGTTGTAGCGTGTCCTGACGCTGTTTAATCGCATCGATAAAGCCTTGAGCCGCTTCGATTTTTTGTTTTACAAATACGACTGCATTGCGCATGTCCGATGTTCTGTTTACCTTGTTTTCTGAATAATCTTTAAGCATGTCGTAATATTCGCGGTTAATGCGCAAATCGGGTATTCCTCTGATATTCAACGAAAGAGTTAATTCTCCGTTATTCGGATCGACAATAAAATCAGGCGTAATACGATTTTTTACAACAGAAACGGAATCATCCCAGTTGCCACCGGGTTTGGGATTTAGAGAAATTATTTCCTGCATCATCGCTTTCATCTGACTTTCGGTAATATCCAGCTCGTTCCGGATCTTATCGAAATGTTTTCGCGTAAATTTATCGAAAAAATCAGTTAATATTCTGATAGCCAATATTGTTTCCTTTGTCTGTTTACGTTTTTTAAGTTGCAGAATAAGACTTTCCTGCAAGTTGCATGCACCAACGCCGGGAGGGTCAAATTCCTTTATTTGCGTCAAAACTTTGTCTAATTCCTTCGGGTTTACATTTTCGCCGTATTGAAAAACAATATCGTCGGCAATAGCCGTCAGATCACGTCTTAAATAGCCGTCATCGTCGATGTTTCCAATCAGATATTCGCCTAACTTTTTTTCCTCGTCCGAGAGATTTGTCAGTTGCAGTTGTTGCATCAAATAGTCAGCCAACGATTGTTCGCCCGAAAAAAGTATGTTTTCCCTGCTTTCTTCCTTGCTGCTCTGCTCATATAGTTTATAAGCAGGTATATCGTCTTCCGTAAGATAGTCGCCAAGCGCAATATCATCGACAGTGTCGCCATTTTCTTCATTATCAAATTCCGCTTGTTCATCGGTAGATTCTCCGCCTGCTTCGAGAGCAGGATTTTCGACAAGTTCGTTTTTTATGCGTTCTTCCAACTCAATGACAGGAAGTTCCAACAGCTTGACAACCTGAATTTGCTGTGGTGAAAGATGTTGTTGTTGTTTAAGATTTTGTTTCAGTTTGAAAGTCATAATAAACTAAATAGTTCGGCAAATTTATGAAAAAAATAACAAATAGCAAAATAAGGAATTGATTTTCATAAACACGCAGGTCATTAGTAACTGGTTGTGCTCGGAAGATTGTTAATAACCGAAAAACAGCCGCGAAGCAGCACAATCAAGCAGGGCGTAAAAAAATATTCCGCCATGTCGGCAAAAAAACGCACCTTATAAGAAAGAGGGCACAATCTCCTGACCTGCCAATAATCTATTATAATAATCTTTTATTCAAAGATATGCACACCTGATTCCCACAGAAAGGCGCTGTTATTTTCTTTACCGAAAAAAATTGCAAATTCTAAACTTCTATACTTAATGCTCTGTTGCGCTTTATTGTTGTAAAGAAGAAAAGCAGAAAATCCGTCTTCGGAACCATTAAAAAAATTACCGTGAATGTACGAGTAAAATTTATTTGTACATTCACGGATAATCCTTTTATATTGCGACTTTTTCGCAGTGAAGACGGAAATTTTTCTTACTTATTTGAAAATAATCATATCAACGCCTTCAAGTACCGAGTCTCCTTTATTTACTTTGATTTCGGCGATTTCGCCATCGCGGTCGGAAGGTATATTGTTCTCCATTTTCATGGCTTCGAGTACGAACAATTTTTGACCCTTCTTCACTACGTCTCCCGGTTTGCAATCTACGCTGAGAACAACTCCCGGAAGCGGAGATTTGATTGAGCCTCTGGACTCGCTTTTTTGTATTGCCGCGGGTTTGGAAGAAATCGGGGTAGTCGGTTTTACCGATATTGAAGGGGGGATTTTAATCGTTGCCGTCTGTTTTTTCGCCGGCTTGTTCAATTCCACCTTGTACAGAGTGCCGTTCACTTCTACTGAAGCCGCGTTTCCTTCCATGTCATGAACCTTTACGTTATAAACGTTTCCGCTGATTGTATATTTAAACTCTTTCATTTTTTTAATTATTAATTAATTATACTTATTTTTATCTTCTTGCGGGTATTTCTCGCAGTCCGTAAATTTTTAAATTCCAAGGCGAATATGTTCTCTCATAATTGTAGAATGTCAATATTGTACTTTCAACGTCGTGAACATCTTCGTCCCATTCGTACAAAGCCATTGCTATTGCTGCATAAACTTCTTCCGAAACATCTTTTGAGGAAGACAATTTTAAGGTTTGCAAAGTCGTTGTGGTTTCAGATGTGCTTTTGGTTTCAATAACTCCAAGTTTTCCTGTTCGGATAAAAGTGGCAATCACTTTGAAAAATATCAAAAGCATTACGAATATGATAAACGCAACAAACGCCCATGCAACTGTTTTTCCGAAAGTCCAGGGACCGCTCAAACTTAAAGTTTCTGCCGGTATTTCATCAACGCCCAACCGAACGCTGTTCTGCGCTATCAATTCTGCCATATTAATGAAGGCTGAAAAACAGCAAACGAGCATTATTAATAAAACGTATATTCCTTTTTTTTGCATAGTTATATTATAAAGGAATATTTCCGTGTTTTTTAGCCGGATTTGTTTGTTTCTTCGTGCGGAGTTGCTGCAAAGCGCGAATCACGCGAAAACGAGTATTACGCGGTTCGATCACATCGTCAATATATCCGTATTTTGCCGCATTATAGGGATTTGCAAACAATTTGTTATATTCGCTCACCTTTTCGTTCAGCAATATTTGCGGGTTGGCCGATTCTTTAATTTCTTTTGCGTAAAGCACTTCGGCAGCACCCATACCGCCCATAACCGCTATTTCGGCAGTAGGCCAGGCATAGTTGATATCGCCGCGTAACTGTTTACAACTCATGACGATGTGTGATCCTCCGTATGATTTGCGAAGCGTAACGGTTACTTTCGGGACCGTTGCCTCTCCGTAAGCATAAAGCAGTTTTGCTCCGTGCAGGATTACGCCGTTGTATTCCTGGCCTGTACCGGGAAGGAATCCCGGTACATCAACGAGCGAAACGACGGGAATGTTGAAGGCGTCGCAAAAACGAACGAAACGGGCGCCTTTGCGTGAAGAATTGCTGTCCAGCACGCCTGCCAGATATTTGGGTTGATTTGCTACAATACCGACAGATTGACCGTTGAAGTGGGCAAATCCTGTAATGATGTTTTTTGCATAATCAGGTTGGATTTCAAAAAAATTGTTGTCATCTACTATCATATTGATAACATCATACATGTCATACGATTGATTGGCGCTATCGGGGATTATCTCATTAAGAGCATCGTCAAGACGGTCTACCGGGTCATTTGTTTTTTTGTAGGGAGGTTCTTCAAGATTATTTTGAGGAATATAGCTTAACAATGTACGAATTTTGGCGATACCTTCTTCTTCGGTTTTTGCCGTCAAGTGTGTAACGCCTGACTTGGTCGAATGTACGCTCGCACCGCCGAGGTCTTCCTGTGAAACATCTTCGCCCGTAACAGTCTTAACAACCTTAGGACCGGTAAGAAACATGTAGGAAGTACCTTCCGTCATCAATGTGAAGTCCGTAAGGGCAGGAGAATATACTGCGCCGCCTGCACAAGGCCCGAAAATACCTGAAATCTGGGGAATAACGCCTGAAGCAAGAATATTGCGCTGAAAAATTTCGGAATATCCTGCAAGTGAATTGATCCCTTCCTGGATACGTGCGCCGCCGGAATCGTTGATGCCGATACAGGGCGCTCCCATACGCATTGCCAAATCCATCACTTTGCAAATTTTCTGCGACATGGTTTCCGACAGAGAACCGCCGAAAACAGTGAAGTCCTGCGCAAAAATATAAACAAGCCTGCCGTCAATCGTGCCGCAGCCTGTTACTACGCCATCACCGAGAAATTTTTTCTTTTCCTGACCGAAATTGGTGCAACGATGTTCAACGAACATGTCCATTTCTTCAAAACTGCCCTCATCTAACAGCATTACTATACGTTCGCGAGCTGTGTATTTACTTCTTTGATGCTGTTTTTCAATAGCTGCTGCGCCACCGCCAAGACGTGCTTGTTCGCGGAGCACTATCAGCTCTTTTACTTTTTCAAGTTGATGTCCCATTAGTTTTTATTTATTAGTTGTTAGTTATTTAAAAATTATTCAATATTTAGAATTATTCAACATTTATAGTTTTTGGATTACAGTTATTCCATACAAAATTCCGTAAGCACGCCACCTGTTGATTTCGGGTGCATGAATGCTATGCGAAGACCTTCGGCGCCTCCGCGCGGCGCTTTGTCGATTAATTGTATGCCTTTCGCCGCTGCCTCGTCGAGAGCGGCTTGTACATCAGGAACGGAATATGCGATATGGTGAATACCTTCACCTTTCTTTTCGATGAATTTGGCAATAGTACTGTCTTCGCTTGTTGGTTCAAGAAGTTCAATTTTTGTTTGTCCTACTTTGAGAAACGCTGTTTTAACCTTTTGGTCGGTAACTTCTTCGATGTTATAACATTTCAACCCCAAAACTTTTTCGTAAAAAGGTAAATGTTCGTTGATACTTTTTACGGCAATTCCGATGTGTTCAATGTGAGAAATATTCATAATTATTGTTCTTTTATTTAGATTTTTTTTAATTCTTATTTTAAGTGGCCGCAAATATACGGAAAAATTTCCGAAATTAAATAATTCGGTTGGAAAATTATTTTTCAGGGATGAAAAGAGACAATTTGAAATTCGTTAATATTCTACAACGGCAGTATGCTTGATATATCTGACAAATAAAGCATAAATACAAAATCAAAACATGCCAAATTGTCTCCGGCCAGAAATTATTGATTCTGGCCAGAAAGCATTAGTTTTGGAAGGAAAATATATCTTTTTAAAAGCCACGATAAAATATTTTTACTGATATACAGTTGTTTGAGAATGTCTTGTATCGGAATCGAATTGGTTGTTGTCGAAAATTATTGATTTATCCCTGGCTCGGGTTGAAGGTTGACTGGGATATTTATTTTTATCCGTTTATGTGTAATTAAGGATTTTTGCTATCTTTGCATGTCGAAAACCAAGTTATAACAAAAATGGATACAAGATGGCAACAATGCTTTAAGAATTTTCGGTCGGAGAGAAATGGTTTGATTCAACGTTATGGATATACCATCCATTTAGCGTGGGAAATGATGAAGGATGATTTGGAAGTTTTACATTCGGAAAACCTGTAATTTTAACATGAAAACATTAACTTTAATTAGCATCGTGTTCATAACATTTTTCGGATTAAATGCACAAAACGGCATGAAAACAGGTGCCGAATCTACCGGGCAATATTTTCCCGTCATCAAAGGGAAACGTGTCGCCATACTGTCAAATCACACGGGAATGGTCGGAAATGAGCATCTTGTGGATATACTTGTCGAGAACAAGTTTAATGTTGTAACAATTTTTTCGCCGGAACACGGTTTCAGAGGCGATGCCGATGCGGGTGAACATGTCGAAAGTATGGTCGATAAAAAAACAGGTATTCCGATAAAATCGCTTTATGACGGTAAAGACCAAAAACCGGACAGGGAATCGATGAACATGTTCGATGTTATGATATTTGACATTCAAGATGTCGGACTGCGATTTTATACCTATTATATTACGATGGCGAGAATGATGGACGCATGCGCGGAACATGGCAAAAAAATGATAGTGCTCGACCGTCCGAATCCAAACGGCCATTACGTTGACGGTCCGATACTTGACATGAGACACAAATCGGGAGTAGGCTGGTTGCCTGTTCCTGTGGTACACGGATTGACGCTTGGAGAACTTGCGTTGATGATAAACGGCGAAAAATGGCTTCCGGAAGGTAGAATTTGCGACTTAACCGTTATTAAGTGTAAAAACTATACGCATAAAACTTTATACAAACTGCCGGTTGCTCCGTCGCCGAATTTACCCAATATGAAGTCAATATACCTTTATCCGTCAACATGTTTGTTTGAGGGAACCATGCTGAGTTTGGGACGAGGTACGAAATATCCGTTTCAGGTTTACGGTCACCCCGGTTTGAAAAGGTTTTACAAATTTTCATTTATTCCCCAAAGTATATCCGGCGCTAAAAATCCGCCACTCCTGAATCAAAAATGTTATGGACGCGATTTGCGATACATTTCCGATAAATTGCTTTTTGAGCGCGGTTTCGATTTGACATACATCATCGACGCTTACGGAAAATTAAATATGGGAGATAAATTCTTTATGCCGTTTTTTGAAAAACTGGTCGGGGTCGATTATGTTCGCAAAATGATAATTGATGGAAAATCGGCTGATGAGATACGAAAAATGTGGGAAAAGGATGTGGAGAATTTCAAAAAACAGCGCAAACCGTACCTATTATATGAAGAATAAATGAATCCGATAACAATATTAATCATCATCATAGCATATTTTGCTCTGTTACTGCTCATCTCGTACATTGCCGGACGAAAAGCCGATAATCAGGGTTTTTTCACGGGAAACAGAAAATCGTCCTGGTATGTAGTAGCCTTTGCAATGATTGGTTCGGCGATTTCGGGCGTTACTTTTGTATCGGTTCCGGGCATGGTTGCCGCAAGCGGTTTTTCCTATTTGCAAATGGTTATGGGATTTGTGGTGGGACAGTTTATTATAGCGTTTGTGCTTGTACCACTTTTCTACAAACTTAATCTTACGTCAATTTATGAATATCTCGAAAACCGTTTTGGAATAGCATCTTATAAAACGGGAGCATGGTTCTTTTTTATTTCAAAAATGCTGGGTGCGGCGGTACGTTTATTTCTCGTTTGCATCGTTTTGCAACTTTTGGTTTTCAGACCGTTAGGAATACCGTTTGTTGTAAATGTCATTTTCACGGTAGGATTGGTGTGGCTCTATACTTTCAGAGGCGGCGTAAAATCGCTTATCTGGACGGATTCGTTTAAAACATTTTGCCTCCTCGTTTCTGTTGGTCTTTGCATTTATTTTATTGCTAAAGATTTAGGATATGGTTTTAGCGATATGTTCGGCGCTATATTTGATAATGATTACTCAAAAACTTTCTTTTTTGAGGATATAAATGACAGACGCTTCTTTTTCAAACAGTTTCTTGCAGGAATCTTCACAGTTATAGCAACTACCGGACTTGATCAGGATATGATGCAGCGAAACATGAGTTGTCGAAACTCTAAGGAATCGCAGAAGAATATTTATGTTAGCGGCTTTATGCAGTTAATAATTAACATGTTTTTTCTTATGCTTGGAGCGCTGCTTTATATTTTCGTCTCGCAAAACGGAATCGAGACGCCGAAAAAAAGCGACGAATTGTTTCCCATGCTTGCTACGGGCGGCTATTTTCCGATTATTGTAGGAATATTATTTATAACAGGCTTGATTTCGTCAGCTTATGCAGCAGCAGGATCGGCTCTGACGGCTTTGACGACATCGTTTACAATTGATATTCTCGAAAGTACAAAAAAGAAAACAGACGAAGAAATTGCAAAAACAAGGAAAAAAGTGCATGTCGGAATGGCTACTATTATGGGATTTGTAATAGTAATAATCAACGCTTTAAATAATACTTCGGTAATAGATGCCGTATATATTCTGGCAAGTTATACTTACGGACCGATTCTCGGACTTTTTGCTTTCGGGATTTTTACAAAGCGAAAAATCAAAGATAAATTTATACCTTTGGTGGCTTTAATTGCTCCGATTATTTGTTTCATTCTCGATAAAAACGCTGTCGAATGGTTCAACGGCTATCGTTTCAGTTACGAAATATTGATTATAAATGCAATACTTACATTTTTGGGATTATTGCTGCTGACAAAAAAACAGCACACTACAATTTTAAAAAAATAAAATTATGAAAATCAATTGTTTTATACCATTTACCAATAAAGAACAAATGCAATCGACAATCATTTCGTTGCGCGAATCATCGCTTACGGACAAGATTTATCTTCTGAATGACAGCAAAAACGATGTTGAAAGCAGTATTTTGGGATGTAAAGTTATCAATATCGATACGATTTACTCTACATCAACACTTTTAACTGTTTCCGAACTGGCGGATACAGAATATACGCTGATTTATACAAAACATGCAAACCTTAAAATGGGATTGTATGCCCTCGAACGCATGATTAAGATAGCCGAAGAAACCAATGCCGGGCTGGTTTATGCAGACCATTATAAAATGATGAATGGCGAAAAAAAATCTGCTCCCGTAATTACTTATCAAAAAGGAAGTTTAAGAGACGATTTTGACTTCGGCTCCGTTCTGATTTACGATTCATTAATATTGAAGGAAGCAACAACTTTAATGTCAAAAGATTATAAATATGCCGCTTTGTATGATTTGCGTCTGAAAGTTTCACAAAAAGCCGAAATAGTGCATATTAACGAATACTTATATATCGAAATAGAAAATGATATGCGTAAAAGCGGAGAAAAACTGTTTGACTATGTAAATCCGAAAAATCGTGATCTACAGTTGGAAATGGAAGATGCCTGCACAGATCATCTCAAAAGAACGGGTGCTTATCTCAAATCTGAATTTAAAACGATAACATTAAACGAAGTATGGTTTGAATATGAAGCATCGGTTATCATTCCCGTAAAAAATCGCATAAAGACCATTTCAAATGCAATTCGTTCAGCATTAATTCAAAAAACTGATTTCAAATTTAATTTGATTGTCATCGACAACTACTCAACAGACGGAACAACAGAAGCAATAAATAAATTTGCCGGTGACAAACGACTTGTGCATATCATTCCCGAAGAAAAGGAACTGGGTATAGGCGGCTGTTGGAATGTGGGCGTTCATCATACCAATTGCGGTAAATTTGCCGTACAATTAGATAGTGACGATGTCTATTCCGATGAAAATACGCTTCAAAAAATTGTAGATGCCTTTTATGCACAAAATTGTGCCATGCTTGTCGGGACTTACAAATTGACGGATTTTTATTTGAATGAAATAGCGCCCGGAATCATTGACCACAAAGAATGGACACTCGAAAACGGAAGAAACAATGCATTGCGTATTAATGGATTAGGCGCTCCTCGCGCTTTTTATACACCTCTCCTGAGAGAAATCAAAGCGCCGAATACAAGTTATGGCGAAGATTATGCACTCGGATTGAATTTCTCACGTCATTATCAAATAGGCAGAATCTATGATGTTCTTTATTATTGCCGCCGTTGGGAAGACAATTCCGACGCTTCTCCGGACATTATAAAACAAAATGCGAACAACACCTACAAAGACCGCATACGTACCTGGGAACTGGAGGCAAGAATGCGGAAAAACAAAGATCACCGTTAGTCTTTGTATTTCATGGAATTACATGTTGTTATAATATCTGTGTATATATAAAAAATCAATGAAAATGTTATATTTTTCGCTGTCATTCGTTATGTGAAAAAATGGACGGAGAAAGATTTAAAACGGACATCATTCCTTTGCGACCGGTAATGCTGGCGGTAGCGTTGAAGATGCTTGGAGATGCTGACGACGCTGAAGATGCGGTTCAGGAAATCATGCTACGTATCTGGGAGATGCGCGCTCAAGTAACGAAAATGATTAACCCTGAGGGATATGTCATGCAATCGCTGAGGAATTTTTGCCTCGACAGGTTGCGCGCCAAAAAACAAACGGTTGAAGTTACCCAAATAAGCCTTGCCTGCGACGAAACGCCTTATTTGGGAACAGAACGGCGCAATGCCGTCGTCCTTGTCGGACAAATCATAGCCTCGTTGCCGCGACAGCAGAAAATGGTAATAGAGATGCGCGACATAGAAGGATACGAATTGGAAGAAATTGCGACTGCGACAGGTATGCAGGTCGGTGCCGTAGCCGTCAATCTTTCGAGAGCAAGAAAAAAAGTACGCGATTTGTATTTGTGGATAAACAATTATAAAAAAATATAAGATATGGACAAGTTTTGCCGATTAACTGAAAAATATTTTGAGGGACAGACTTCACTCGAGGAAGAGCAACTGTTGAGGAATTATTACCGGCGTAAAAAGATAACGCCCGAATTAGAGTTATATAAGCCTGTTTTCAATTATTTCAACGAAGAAAGAGATATTTTGAAATCGAAAAAATTACACACTTCAAAGGTGTTTTTTCGAATAACAGCCATTGCTGCCGCCTGCGCCTTGCTGGTTTTCACTTTGAAAATGAATGACCTGCTGCAATCCTCCGGAAACGAACTTAAATCGCTTGCTTACATTGACGCGCAGAAAATTACCGATATCGAAATCATCGGCATCGAAATGCTTAACAGTCTTGAAAACCTCTCCGAAGAAAACGACAAAATCTATGCTTTGCAGGTCAGGGCGCTAGAAATATTTACGGAAGAAGAACCTAATAAATAATGAGATATGTGGAAAAAAATTGTTTTACTGTTTGGTTTTATGCTTGTCATATCATCGGCCGGCGCACAGAAAGGACTGAGCGTAGATACCCTGTTTAATGACTATGGGCGATCGCATGGCTCTGTTCTGATAAATCTCGGTAAAGATGTGCTTGGAGAACATACGCAGATCGACCGATACAAATGTTTAGTTATCAATGCAGAAACGAATCTGGCGCTACGCATCGAAAAAGCCATTCGCCACGATTTCGTGAAAAGAGGATGTTACGGCAACGGCATTATAATAAAAGAAATACATAAAAACGGACATCTCAGCAATGCGTCATACGCTCTTGGAAAAGATAACATATCGGTCGTTACCGAATACATCCTCTATTCGCGAAACAACGACAAAATAACGCTCGTTTATCTCAGCGGACGTTTCACATCCAGACAACTCAACAGCGAACTCGACAAACTGAAAAATTTATTTATCAAAGTCTATAATAAACAATTATAATATATTTTAATATGAAACATTTATACGGTAAAAAAACAATTATTACTATCCTTTCCTGTGCTGTAATGTTTTCCGCAAATACGGTTTTCGCACAGGAACATACCAGAGAAAACAGTACGGTAATGTTTGACGGCTCGTTTTATGACCTCGTTTTTTCATGGAAAAAGAAAAGACCGATAGCCGTCGAATCTCACTGGGCAGGGCTGAGTTTTGCCTTTTCAGGACTGAAAGGGCTTCCCAATACGGTTGATCTCGCCTCTGAACGTTCTTATTCCATCAGTTGGAATGTCAATGACTACGAAGTACCTATTCATCCACATTGGTTACTGGTTTCAGGGATAGGTTTCGACTGGACGCGCTTTCATTTCAGCGGCAATGTCGGATTGCAAAACAGAGATGGTTACACCGATTTCTTCTCCGACGACAGGACATTGAAAGACAGCAAATTGCTTATTTATTACGGTAAAATACCGTTGCTGCTCGAATATCAGACAGGCAAGTTCTATATTCAAGGCGGCGTCGAAGGACTGGTCAAACTATACTCCAAGTCGCGCATAGAAATTAATGACGGCAGACGTACAAGCAAGGAAGACTTCCGTGACCTGAAAATCCATCCTGTGAACATGCGCTTTTTCCTGCACACGGGGTTCGCTAAATTCGGAGTCTTCGGATATTACCAGCCTTTTTCCATCTTCAAACAGGGACGCGGACCGGAACTCCGCTCATTCGGAGTAGGAATCTCCTTGTATTAGAAAAAATATGGACTTCTTTATTGCATCCTCATCTTGAAATATTCTCAAATATTTTTCAATTTGCTTGAATTTAATATTTATTTCTTATTTTTGCAGAATTATTTCAAAATAGATAAAACTTTTTATGAGACCAACATTATTTGTACTTGCGGCAGGAATGGGGAGCCGATACGGAGGGTTGAAACAGTTGGACGGATTGGGTCCGAATGGAGAAACAATAATGGATTATTCCATCTATGACGCTATTCGCGGTGGATTCGGAAAAGTCGTTTTCGTTATTCGTAAAGATTTTGAAGATGATTTTCGTTCAAAAATTCTAAGTAAATATGAAAACCATATCCCTGTTGAAACAGTTTTTCAATCGTTGGACAAATTACCTGTGGGCTTCACTTGCCCTTCGGAACGCACCAAACCTTGGGGTACAAATCATGCCGTTCTTATGGGGAAAGATGTTATAAACGAGCCGTTTGCCGTTATAAATGCCGACGACTTCTATGGTCGCGACAGTTTTGCCGTTCTTGGAAAAGAACTTGCAAAGACTTTCGGAAAGAAAAACAATTATTGCATGGTCGGGTTTCACGTAGGCAACACACTGAGTGAAAGTGGCTCCGTAGCTCGCGGCGTATGCGAAATGGACGAAAACGGATTTCTCATAACAGTTGTAGAACGCACTGCTATTGAACGTATTGACGGAGATATTCAATTCATTGATGAAAACGGACAAAAAGTGACTCTGGACGAAAATGTACCCGTTTCAATGAATATGTGGGGATTTACACCCGATTATTTCGATTATTCCGAAGATTATTTCGGGGAATTTTTGAAAAACAACATCCAAAACATTAAAAGCGAATATTTTATACCGCTTATGGTAAACGAACTCGTAACGAAAAAAACGGCTTCTGTTAAGGTACTTGATACCACTTCCAAATGGTTTGGAGTAACCTATTCAAACGACCGTCGGGGCGTTGTTGATAAAATACGGGAACTTGTTGATAATGGCGAATATCCCGACAAACTTTTTTAAGGTTTAGATCTAACATAAAAATTTACAATAACAATTAAAAACAAAGTATCATGGAAAATAATATTTTCGAACTGACAACAGAACAATTGAAAACAATTGCATTAACCCTTCAGGAAAAAATAAATGAAGGATTGAGGGAAGATGAAAAAGAAATCAGATGTCTCCCCACGTACATACTGCCGAAGGAAAACATGAACAAGGAAAAAGTACTTGTTCTCGATTTGGGCGGTACCAATTTTCGCGCAACCGTTGTTGATTTCACAGGTAAAGAACCTGTAGTGCATGACGGTATCAAGAAAAACCTTGAATACGTGATGAAATCACCCGAAGGAAAAGACAAGGAAGCGCTGTACGAAGAAATAGCAAAACTTGTCGAATCGCTTAATATTGAAGGAATAACGTCCATCGGTTATTGTTTCTCCTATCCTTGCGAATCAACTTCCGACGGTGATGCAAAATTGCTTTTCTGGACAAAAGGAGTTACCATCAAAGGAATGGTTAATCAATTGGCCGGTAAAACTTTGATGGATTATCTGAACAAAAGGGTGAAAAACGCTAAATTTACCAATATCAAAGTTATAAATGATACGGTAGCAAGCCTTTTTGCAGGCCTTACCGATAATAAATCGCAAGTACACATCGGATTAATTGTAGGTACAGGTACAAACATGGCGTTGCTTTTCCCGTCAAATCAAATCAACAAGTTAAACGAAGAGTACAAACAAAAAGACCTGCTTCCCGTGAACTTGGAGTCGGGGAATTTCTATCCGCCCTACCTTACCGTCATTGACGACAAAATTGACAAATATTCCGACAATCCGGGTGGTCAACGTTTCGAAAAAGCCATTTCGGGCATGTATCTCGGTCGTTTGCTTGAATTTATCTTCTCGACAGACGAACTGGAAAAGAATTTTGACGCAGAAAAATTGACCCGTATTATGAGCTATCCCGACATGTACAAATATAAATACGTGAAAATTTCACATCAGGTTTACGAACGTTCCGCAAAACTTGTTGCCGCTTCGTTGGCCGGTTTGATTCTGACCGTTATGGAATTTATTGAAAAAGTTACCGATGTACGCATTATTGCCGAAGGCAGCCTGTTCTGGAGCGGCGACCAAAAAGAAAAGAAAAACGTTAAATTTACGAGCTATAAAGATTTGGTAATGGAAGAACTATATACTTTGCTTAACGAATTTGATTTAGGCAACGTGAAAATCCATATCGAAGAAACATCTCATGCAAATCTCATAGGATCAGCCATTGCCGCCCTTTCAAAAACGTATAAATAAGGCACGAAAGCACAATATAACAATGTATGGCAATAAAGTTTCAACATTTTTTTTAGTGACGAGCATCTGCTTTTCGGCATGTAACAAAAAAGAAAAGGCAAACGGAGAAAAATCGGCTCTTGACAATAAGAATAAGATAGTTTTGGCATACGCGGCAGGATGGAATTCAATTATACCCGAACCGGACTGTCTGACACACATTAATTTTGCTTTTGGGCACGTGAACGAAACTTTCAACGGAGTGAAAATTTCAAACGAAAACAGACTGCGCCAAATCGCACAATTAAAAGAACAATCCCCCGATTTGAAAATATGTCTTTCCATTGGTGGCTGGACGAGTGGACGTTTCAGCGAAATGGCGGCTGACGAAACATGCCGGAAAGCTTTTGCCGCCGACTGTAAACGGGTTATAGACGAGTTTAAAATTGATGGCATCGACATAGATTGGGAATATCCGACAAGTACGGCTGCAGGTATTTCGGCCACACCTGATGATACGGAAAATTTTACCCTTCTGATGCGCGACATTCGCAAATCTATCGGAAAAGATAAACTACTTACACTGGCTACGGTCGCTGATGCAAAATTCATCGATTTCAAGAGAATTAACGATGATATAGATTTTGTCAATGTAATGACTTATGACGTAGGACGACCTCCGTATCACCATTCGGGATTATATCGTTCGGAACATTCGGGACGCATTACTACCGAAGAAGCAATGATTGCGCATATAGATTCGGGAGTACCTCCGAGCAAGATAGTGATGGGTATTCCATTTTACGGACATGGTACAGGAGAAATTCCTGATTTTATTGATTATAAAGATATTATTAAACTGACAAAATTTCAAAAACATTGGGACGATGTGGCAAAAGTACCGTATTTGACCGACAGTGCAGGAGTTTTTGTATGCTGCTATGAAGACCCCAGGTCAATAAAGTACAAATGTGAATATGTTTTGTCGAAAGGTTTACGCGGCGCGATGTATTGGGAATATTCGGCAGACGCCCCTGACGGTAGCCTCCGAACCGCAGTTTATAACGGCATTTTTCAAAAATAGGGTTTATCGTTTTTTATTACCGATATCTTTCATAACCAATCCCGCAAGGGTAAAACCAAAGATAGCGGTGATATGTGCTGTTGTGCCGTTGATTTGGGCTTTCGAACTGCACCATTCGTGATTTATCAATTCTTGATTTCCGGGTCCTGCCAATGCTTTGGGACATAAACATTCGGTTGTTCCGCACGATGAATTTACGCCCTTGTTTTGTAACAATTCTTCACTGAAAACGCATTGAAATTTCCGGGCAGGAAATTCGTTTGTCCGTTTGAATTTACGCCTTAACGCCGCTGCAAGCGGACAAACGTTTATTTTCCAAAATTCGGTGGTTTGTATTTTTGTCGGATCAATTTTTAAAGCCGCTCCCATGGACGAAAAAAAGACGGCTTTTGTGCGACAGGCGTTTAAAATAAGTTGAGCTTTATCTTTCAGACTGTCAATTGCGTCAATAATATAATCATATCTTTCAAGTTGAAATTTTTCGGCTGTTTCCATACTGTAAATTTCTTGAATAGCTTCAATTTCGGCTTTTGGATTTATTTCGAGAAGCCGTTCTTTTAGCGCTTCGACTTTGACCTGCCCAACGGTCTTTGATGTTGCCATTAATTGCCTGTTAATATTTGTAATACAAATACGGTCGGAATCGACAATTGTCAAATGTTTGAATCCCGAACGTACCAAACTTTCCGCGCACCAACTCCCGACACCACCAATTCCAAATATTATAATACGTTGAGAGGTAATTATATTCATTATATCATTACCTAACAACAATTCTGTTCTTTTAAAAAAGCCTTTTTCTAATCCCATAATTTTTACTGCAAATATCCGAAAAAATCCCGAATACAAAAAAAGAGAAACATTTGGACTAATTCTTTCACGGTTGCGAATTTTCGTTTTACAAGGGAAAATTCTACCTTTGCAGTTCAAAAGAACAAAAAATATGAACGAAAAAATTATTATTCTTGATTTCGGTTCACAAACTACTCAACTTATTGCACGTCGTATCAGAGAGTTGAATACTTATTGCGAAATTTTTCCCTACAATAAATTCCCTTTGAACGATGATACCGTAAAAGGCGTTATTTTATCGGGAAGTCCTTATTCCGTTTATGACGAAAATGTTTTTAAAACAGACCTTTCCCCAATAAGAAACAAATATCCGCTGCTTGGAATATGTTATGGAGCGCAATTGCTTGCGCATGTTTCGGGAGGAACGGTTGAGCAGGCGGGAAGCAGAGAATACGGACGCGCCAACCTGACAAAAATTGATGAGAATAATCCGCTTTTCAAAAATATCACGGAAGGCGCGCAAGTATGGATGTCGCATGGAGACACGATCACGAGACTTCCGGAATCATTTCGTGCGATTGCAGGCACTCAAAACGTTGAAACGGCAGCATTTGGTATTGACGGCGAACAAACTTGGGGAGTGCAGTTCCATCCCGAAGTATATCATACGGAAAAAGGCGCAATAATTCTTGATAATTTTCTGAATATCTGCGGCTGCAAAAAAAACTGGACGCCGGCTTCATTCATTGAATCAACTGTTTCGGAACTGAAACAAAAACTCGGAAATGACAAAGTCATCCTTGCGCTTTCGGGTGGCGTAGATTCGTCTGTGACAGCTGTACTTTTAAACAAGGCAATCGGTAAAAACCTGACCTGCATCTTTGTTGACCATGGTTTGCTGCGCAAAAACGAGTTTCAAAAAGTAATGAAAGATTATGAGATATTAGGACTTAGCGTACTTGGAATTAATGCTTCGGAAAGGTTTTACAGAGAATTGGAAGGCGTTTCCGACCCCGAAAAAAAACGCAAAATAATAGGCAAAGGCTTTATTGACGTTTTCGATGAAGAGGCGCATAAACTACAAAACATTAAATGGCTGGGACAAGGAACCATCTATCCCGACGTAATCGAATCTTTGTCGATCACAGGCACCGTTATAAAAAGTCACCATAATGTAGGAGGGTTGCCGAAAAAAATGAATCTGCAATTAGTTGAACCTCTAAGGCTTTTATTTAAAGATGAAGTACGTCGCGTCGGAACGGAACTCGGAATGCCTGCACATTTGATAAAGAGACATCCCTTTCCCGGTCCTGGATTGGGAATCAGGATATTGGGAGACGTCACTACCGAAAAAGTGCATGTTCTTCAAGATGCCGACGATATATATATTTCCGCCTTGCACGAATGGGGACTGTACGATAAGGTATGGCAAGCCGGAACTGTTTTATTACCGATACGTTCGGTTGGAGTTATGGGCGACGAGAGAACTTATGAAAACACGGTTGTGCTTCGTGCGGTAACTTCGACGGATGCCATGACAGCTGATTGGGCACAGTTACCTTACGAATTTCTGGCAAAAGTATCGAATGAAATAATAAATAAAGTTAAAGGCGTAAATCGGGTTGTCTATGACATCAGTTCAAAACCGCCTTCAACCATCGAATGGGAATAAAAAAATTCTCTCAACGCTTCACAACAGTATATGGAAAGTTACAGAAACGATATTATCCATGCAAGCAAAATCCTTGCAGCCGGCGGACTTATTTTATACCCCACCGATACGATATGGGGAATCGGTTGCGACGCCACTAACGAAGCGGCAGTGGAACGCATCTATGCCTTGAAGAAAAGAAGAGACGGTAAAGCGATGATTGTGCTGCTGGATTCTACCGCCAAACTCGATCTCTATGTCAGGGAAGCGCCCGACGTGGCCTGCGACATTGCGGAACTCTCCGGCACGCCTGTAACCATCATCTATCCGGAAGGTAAAAATCTCGCCGCCAACCTGCTTGCGGAAGATAAAAGCATAGCTATCCGCATAACGAAAGAGGTTTTTTCAAAAACGCTTTGCGAGACTTTCCGCAAACCCATTGTTTCGACTTCGGCAAACATCAGCGGCGAGCCTTCACCCGGATCTTTTTCGGATATTCCGGACGAAATAAAAAGAAGCGTAGATTACGTCGTTGAATACGGACAAAACGATAAAACCATCAGGAAAGCATCGTCAATCATACGCATTGGCATAAACAACTCGGTAAAAATCATCAGAACATAACGCTATGAACAAAAACAGACAGACCTTGAAATATATCGTTTCCGATTTTTTGACGGCAATCCTCGCCTGGTTACTGTTCAATCTTTTGCGTTACTCCGAGATTGCAAAATACGATTTTTCGACACTCAGCAATTATCTGTTATATTATCAAGTATTAAAAGGACAAATCCTGATGCCTTTCTTCTGGTTCTTCATTTATTTCTTGTCGGGCTATTACAATAAACCTTTCGGAAAATCGCGCATCGGAGAACTGTTTACAACACTCATTTCCGTAACGACAGGAACGGTCATGATCTTTTTTATTGTTGTACTCGACGATTTGCCGAAATCTTTTCATATATACTACAACCTGTTCTTTGCGCTCTGCGGATTGCAGTTTCTGCTGACTTACACGGGAAGAATATGGATAACAAGTCACGCTTTACGGAAAATACGGAATCATGAATGGTCCAAAAATGTAATAATTATAGGTAAAGGAAAAAATGCGGAGAAAACAAAAAAAGAATTGCAGAACACAGAATATAAAATAATCGAATGTCTCGACGAAAATGAAAATATCGCAAATATTATCGAAAACAGGCAGATCGACGAAATCATTGTATCTTCCGACAGCGAAAATATTGCACAGCTGCTATACCATCTGTATCGCTACCGATGTCCGATAAAAATAGCGCCAAAAAGAAACAACCTCCTTTCAAAAATAAAAGTAAAAGACATACACAGCGTTCCTTTTGTCGATATTACGGAAAATAATTTTTCGGAAGCAGGGAAAAACATTAAATTTTTAATGGATAAAACCGTCGCTGTATTGATCCTGCTTTTGCTCTCCCCACTGTATGTATATATCGCTCTAAAAGTCAAAGCAGATTCAAAAGGAGCGGTTTTTTTCCGGCAGGAAAGAATCGGTTACAGGGGAAAACCTTTTACGATTGTAAAATTCAGAACCATGTATGCCGATTCGGAAAAACAGGGACCTCTGCTGACAGAACGTGATGACAAACGGGTGACGCCATTCGGACGCTTCCTGCGCAAATACCGCCTCGACGAAATTCCACAATTCTGGAACGTACTCAAAGGCGACATGTCGCTCGTAGGACCGCGACCGGAACAGCGTTACTACATCGACCGCATCGTCGAAAAAGCGCCTTACTATTATCTCCTTCACAACGTCAGACCGGGAATTACATCACTCGGAATGGTGAAATACGGCTATGCAGATACGGTTGATAAAATGATTGAACGCCTCGATTACGACATACTTTACTACAAAAACATGTCGCTCTTACTCGATATTACGATACTTTTACATACGGTTAAAACCGTTTTTACCGGCAAAGGAGTTTAAAAAGAAATGGCAGACGAAAACAGTAATAAAAAAATTCACAAACTGCTCGTATGGCTGCAAAAGCACATCAGGGAGCGGACTTTCATCCTTCTTATTAGCTTTATGGTGGGCATTGGCGCCGCCTCGGCAGCCATTATTCTGAAAAACGCCATACACTTCATACATGGAATTTTAATCCCACATCTTCGGGAAGGCGCAAACATCGGATTTTTGATTCTTCCACCGGCAGGCATCCTGTTGACAAGTCTTTTCGTAAGATACATTGTACGCGACGACATCAGTCACGGCGTAACCAAAATACTGTTTGCCATCTCACAGCGCAAAAGCCGAATCAAGCCCCACAACACCTGGTCGTCGATCATTGCAAGCACGCTCACGATAGGATTCGGAGGATCTGTCGGCGCAGAAGCGCCTATTGTATTGACCGGCGCCGCAATAGGATCCAACCTGGGACGGTTTTTCCGACTTGAACAAAAGACGCTGATGATACTCGTCGGTTGCGGAGCGGCCGGAGCCATTGCAGGAATATTCAAAGCGCCCATTGCAGGACTTATCTTTGTCATCGAAGTATTGATGCTCGATTTGACCATGACCTCCGTCCTGCCGTTACTGATTTCCTCCGTCACCGCCGCCACCATGTCGTATATCTTTACAGGGCCGGAGGCCATGTTCAGGTTTTCGCAAACGGAAATCTTCCAGATAGGACGCATCCCATACGTATTATTCCTGGGCGTATTTTGCGGTTTCCTCTCTCTGTACTTCACCCGCATGATGATCGGATTTGAAAACAAATTCAGGAAAATAAACAAACAATGGAAAAAATTCCTCACTGGCGCCGTGGCGCTAAGCATCCTGATTTTCCTCTTCCCGCCACTCTACGGCGAAGGATACGACACCATCGAATCGCTTCTCGACGGACGCTTCTCTTCTTTGACAGACCACAGTCCGCTCGAGGGAAAAATCAACAACTATTGGGGCACAGTAATCTTCATGTCGCTGATACTGCTGACAAAAGTGTTTGCCACCAGCGCCACAAACGGAGGAGGAGGCTGCGGAGGAACATTTGCGCCAAGCCTCTATCTCGGATGCATCGCCGGATTCGTCTTCGCGCATACCCTTAATTACTTCGGATTCTCCGGCGTTCTGTCAGAGAAAAACTTCGCCCTGCTGGGAATGGCCGGCGTGATGTCGGGCATCATGCACGCCCCGCTCACAGGCGTTTTCCTGATTGCAGAACTCACAGGAGGCTACGAACTCTTCCTGCCGCTCCTGATCGTATCCATCAGCTCCTACGTTACAATCATCGCTTTCGAACCGCACAGCATCTATTCCATGCGACTGGCCAAAAAAGGAGAACTGATGACCCACCACAAAGATCAAGCCGTCTTGACGCTCATGAAAATGAATAATCTAATCGAAATGGATTTCATAAAAGTATCCCCCGATATGACGCTCGGCGACCTTGTGAAAAAAGCGCTCGTCTTCAGTGCGCGCAACCTGTTTCCCGTTGTCGACAAAAACGGCGTGTTGGTCGGAATTGTACAAGTAGACAACATTAGAAACATCATGTTTCGACCCGAACTCTACGACCGCTTCAAAGTATCGCGTTTCATGATATCTCCGCCTGCAAAAATCCTGCAAGACATGCCGATGGGAAAGATAATGCACCTCTTCGACGACACGCAGGCATGGAACCTTCCGGTCGTCGACCGAGACGGACGCTATCTCGGCTTTGTTTCAAAATCAAAAATCTTCAATTCCTACCGTCAGGTACTTTGCGACACTTTTTCGGGAGATTAAGCGAGTTAGATACACTGTGTATCTTTTCTCCCGCGCTCCGCAAACGATTAGATACACAGTGTATCTTTTCTCCCGCGCTCTGCAAACGATTAGATACACTGTGTATCTTTTCCCTCCGGAAGCCGGAGAAGAAGGAAACAGAGAAGCAGGCTAAGGGAGAAAAAAAAATCCCGAAGTTTCAGGACTTCGGGATTTTTTTCGTTTCACTGTGCGTTCGATACTTTATCGAACTGCTATTTTATATACCTTGCCGTCTTTGAGCGTGACGATGTACAGGCCTCTGTCGAGGGTCATCCTGCTGAGGCCGGAGGGTATTTCCACTTTCCTGTTCAACACGCCCGTTATGCTGTATATGCTCACAACATCCTCCTTCGTCACGTTTATATATAACGTGTTGCGATGCGCCCAGAGGCGCCGTCCGGCAATATTTTCATTGCCTACCCATGAGGCGGTTGAATGTTCCGGGCCGAAACTGATCGTCCACGGTTCTACTACCTGGCGGATGATGTACGTCACCGAGCCGTCGGATTCCTGTACCGATGTGGCGTCGAGATCTGCATCTGTATGCGAATAGAAGCCGTAGGCGTGGGTTTTCAACGGGGCAGTGTTCCACGTCAGATTCATTTCAAAGTCATTATGACCTTTCACATAATTGCGTCCCACCTTATGGGGGGCTTCTTCGCCGTTTACTTTTACATAATTGAAGGTAACGCCGTCAATTTCGGGAAGATCAACGTAACGCTGTATTTCGGGCATCGGGAATTTCGTTACGCAAAGATATACTTTGCCCGTTTCCGAGAAGTCGAGCGTATAGTAGCGGTCTCCGTGACGCTCTTCGAGAAGTACGATGTTTTTTGCGTATTCCGCGCCTGTGCCTTCATCGTCGACGTATTCCATAAATAAATAGCAACCGTCTGCGAGGGTTTCGATTTCAGGCTGTACTGCCAGACTTATTTTTCCCCTAAACCTGATCTCGCCCTGAACGCTAATGGTATCGGTTTGCATACAGTCTACAATCTCGCCCTGACTGTTGATACGGCAATTTCTGTCGCTCACGGAGATGCGCAGGATGGAATACTGTTCCATCGTGAGGTCATGAACCGTCAGGCGTCCCTGTCTGTGGGGCGTCCGGCAGTCCGATTCCATCAGTGAGGAATAGCCCGGCGCAAGGATGCCGCCTTCTTTCACAAGCACATTCTCATGGATATGACCATAGCCGCCTGCTACCGTAGTCGGTACTACCGTGAGGGTATTTTCGTCCGGAAGGCTTAATTCCGAACCCGGCTCCAGGTGAAGATGCCTCATATAGATGCCTTTGTCGTTCATGATTTCGTCCATTTGTACCGGAGTGGCGAGCACAAATTTGCCCGAACGCTTCTCGGGAATGGACGGGTCGGTATAAAATTCGACTTTGTTGCGGATTCGCAGCAGGTCGGTACGTATGAAGGCGTTCACGTATTCGCCGCCGCTTACATTGTCGTATGCGTCGGAAAGGAACGAGATGCGTGCGTTGTTGGCCACTACCGTGTTGAAAATCGGCAGTTTGAAGTCGTGTTTGAAGGCAACGATCACATCGCCGCCCGTGCGCGGAGTGGCTTCACGTCCGGCCTGCGATTTGCCGTTCGGGGCGTTGTATGCCGTCTCGCCCTGTTCGGTGCAACGCTGGTAGCCTAATTCGACGACCGGAAGGCCGCGGTCTTCCATGACAATGGAGGGTCCCATTTTTTCAAGTTTCAGCGGATCGCGGTAGATGTCTTTGTAGTTTCCCAGCGTCGCGCCGCGATCGTTGATTACGCCGTAACGCATATCGCTGTTGCGCTGCGTTGCGTCGGTCGTGAACGGTTCCAGCTCGATAGCGTTGCGGTAAAGGCCGTCGAAGATGACGCTGTCGTGGAAGATGAGGCTGTCGGTTTTTAGCGTGATTTTCGTACCGGCGTCTTTGCCTGTATGAGCGTCTATTTCTGCGTGACCGAAGAACTCGATCACGGGGGCTTCAAGCAGCGATTTCTGGCCGTTTGTATGGATACGGGCGTCGTCGTGGAAGCCGATGTATGTCATTTCGGGGATCTCCCGACTCGTTGCGCCTTCTGTAGGCCAGGAAGACTTCCTGTCGCAGCCCTCGCACGTTGCGCGGCGTTTTTCGGGACAGTTCGTCCCGACGCCGTCGAACTGCGATTTGATGTACAGACCGTAACCGGCAACCGTTTCGCCGTGCAGCGTTCCTCCGACCGGTACGGCTGCAAGACCGCTGCCGGCGCCGCCATAATACGTGAACTTCGTGAACAG
>JAITJX010000201.1 GCA_031278765.1 Tannerella sp.
AGATAACCTAATTAGGTGAGCGCAAAATTACAACAAATAATTGATACCACAAAGTTTTTCTGACTTTTGACCCTGAATTTTTTGTTAGACGGGGTAATTTCTTGCGGAGTTAGGGTTTATTTTGTTTATATGTATAATCGCAGTCATTTCATGGGATAAACATACATGAAAAATTTATGATTTCCAAATGCGTTCCGCATTATTTGATACCCATACGGGATTGACAGGGATGGCGTATTATTTGCGATCTTCTTCCCGATAGTTTATTCGCAATGATATTTTTGTTTCCGCAGGAAAATCTGTCGGGACTTTCTGCGTCACCTTTCCTGTGGCAGCCCACTCGGCGCCACGAAGCAATGTGACCTGGAATCCAGTACACTGCATGGCCGTATTGTCTTCCAACGTATTTCCGGCATGTCCCAGTGTTGTATGGAAAATACGGGCATTGCCGTAATCGACCGTAAATATCGACAGTTCGTTCCGTCCCGAACCGTTTTTTTCCGGAGAAGAATAAGCCCAGTACAGCAGGTCTTTCACTTTCCCCGGACCGCGCATGTGATCGTACAATTCGTCTTGCGCGTGAAGCCATCTCTCCGGCAAGCCTTTTGTAACGGGATGATCTCTGTTGCCGCAATTCAGGATAAATTCATGCCTGGGACCATGCGAACCGCCTGCGCCTGGGGAATTGTCATATACAACTTTACCGTCTTTCATGTATATATATGGTCCATCTTTTTCGTTTCTTCCGCCCCATCCTCCGAAACCTGCTATTTTGTTATATTCGGTCCATTCCCTGAAAGCATTGTTGGCTGCATGATAGAAGACGAGGCCTCCCCCCTTGGAGAGATAATCAATGAAAGCCTTTTCCGTTTCTTCTGCCCATCTGTCGCCATTATAATCCAAGACAACAAGTTTGTAAGCGGCGAAATCCGGCTTGAAAGCGCTCATGTCTTCCCCTTGAGGCGGCGAAAGGGATATATCGACCGTGAACAGTCTCGAATTTTCAAGAATTTGTTTAATAACCGCGTGGCTGACTTCCCAGGCATGATTGTTCTGTCCTGTTACGATAAGGGTTTTAATGGGCATGTTCGTTTGCGAATAACAAAACACGCCCATGACAGACATGGCCGCTAGACAGGCAATAATCTTTTTTTTCATACATCCGGTAAGTTATGATGTTATTCAATTTATGTCCGGAGCTATTTTCCCCATTTTCGGAGGGACGTATCTGGTGGCAAAATCCTTAATATTTCCCAGATGTAATTCTTTGGGCATCAATGATAGATCCGAGGCTGTGAACTCGCTCCACTTGTATTCTTTTCCCGTATAAGCAGACTCTCGTCCCATGGCTCCCGTAAGGGAAGACGTTACGAGCATTTCCGCTTCAAGCGTTATCGGCTTTCCTGAGCGTATATGATTAATTACGTCCATGTGTTCTAGTACATAAGGATCTGTTTGTTTAAACTGTGCCTTTTCTGCCTCACGATCGAATTGCCAGATTTTGTTTCCGTCAAGATCGCATATGGAATGGTCTTTGCTTGTCCATACGCCTTTCGTCCCGATGATGGTTTCACTTATGTCGTTGGAGCATCCTTCTATTTGACGCGCTTGTGCATTCACCCTTACGCCTCCTTCATATTCAATATCGAGGCAGAAATTATCGAAAATGTCACCCGTACGGCGTTGCAATTGTGAACCCATACCGACAACCGAAACCGGTTTGAGATGTGAAAACCAGGTGAACACATCGATGTTATGTACAAGCTGGTCGATGACGTGATCGCCGCAGAGCCAGTTCCAACTGAAAAAGTCGCGCAGCATGTACTCCATGTCTGTCCATTCCGGACGGCGCTTGCGGTAATTCATGACGCCTTGATTCCACTTGACTACCGCGCTGGTAATCCTTCCGATCATTCCGTCGCGTACTCTGCGGTATCCTTCGACATAAGCGCGCTCATGATGCCTCTGTGCGCCGGTCTGGATGGTAAGGCCTTTTGCCTGCGCCTGCTTGATGGCGGCGGCGAATGTACGGCAACTGACGGGATCAATCCCTGCCGCTTTCTCGCAAAACACGTTTTTTCCCTGTTCTATTGCATATTTTGTATGCTCTGCATGAAAGATGGACGGGGTTGCTATAATGACATAATCTATATCCGGTTCTTCACAGAGTTTTTTATATGCATCGAACCCGTAAAATATTTTTTCGTCAGGCACTTCGATTTTTCTGTTTTCGCGGAGATGTTTCCTGAGTTGTTCCAGCCTGTCAGGAAAAATATCTGCCATTGCCGTGATTGTAAGTCCTTCTCCTGCAGAAAGGAAGTTATTTACAGCACCCGACCCGCGGTTTCCGCAGCCAATGATACCGGCGCGAATGGGTTTGCCGTCGATAGCCTTGTTGCCCGTTTCCGGAATATACACCGGAATATCTGACAGGAGCGGCGTGTATTTGCCTTTACTCTCGCCATTGCAGGAGGATAATATGCTTCCCGTGCCTGTTACGCCTCCGACAGTTCCGGCTGCGCCAATAAGTGCGGAACGGGAGATAAACTGTCTTCTTGAGATTTTCTCTTTTACCATTTTTTTATTTTTTTTATGTTAATAAATTATATGATACTTTTTTTGAGGTGTATGTTATGTTTTCTCAAACGCGGAGTCAAAAGTCACATCCGAAGGGCGGAAATCTATTTCTTTTACGAAGCGCAGGGATTCTGCCGCCCCGTGTTTGCGATCCATACCGTTATCTTCCCACTCTACGGAGAGGGAACCTTGATAATCAATTCTGTTCAATGCGCGGATAATTTCTTCGAAATTTATTTTTCCCCGTCCCACACTGCGGAAATCCCAAAAACGGTCGCGGTGTCCGAACGGGAGATGTCCTCCGAATACGCCGGCCTTTGTCGGTACGTCCGACCACCACACGTCTTTCATGTGAACATGGAAAATCCGCTCTGCAAATATTTCGATAAAGGCTACGTAATCCACGCCCTGATATCCCAGATGACTCGGATCATAATTGAAACCGAATGCCGGATGATGATCAATCGTTTTGAGGAATCTGCATGCGGATGATATATCGAAGGCAATTTCCGCAGGATGGACTTCCAGTGCAAATCTTACACCATTTCTGTGATATGCATCCAATATGGGCATAAACCGCTCTGCCGTTTTATGGAAACCTTTTTCGATTTCTTCCGGCAATACGGGCGGAAAGGAGTAAAAAAGATGCCAAATGGGACTGCCGGTAAATCCTACTACCGTATTTACGTCCAGCATCCGGGCAGCCTCTCCAACCTTTATCATTTCCTCTGCCGCTCTGCGACGAACGCCTTCCGGATCGCCGTCACCCCATATACGTGCGGGGAGAATCATTTTATGACGTCCGTCTATCCTGTCGCAAACGCATTGTCCCACCGTATGATTGGAAATGGTAAACAATTCCAGACCGTGCCTGGCCAGTGTGGATTTAATGTGGTCACAGTATTGCGGAGAGATTTTTGTAATATCCAGATGATTTTCCGTACATGCAAGTTCAAGACCGTCATATCCGAACTCTTTAGCTTTCGAGCAAATAGTTTCCAGGGACATATCTCCCCATTGCGCTGTGTACAAAGTAACTTTTCTTGCCATGGTATTTTATGTTTTTAGAATTATTTTGCAAAATTACATAAAAGTCCCGAATTTCCAAGTGCGTAAAATGAAAAAACTGTTTTTTACAGAGGAAATATTTCTCAGTTTAAGAAATTTCATATATCTTTGCACTCTCGAACTGTTAGCTCAGTTGGTTCAGAGCACTGCCTTGACAGGGCAGAGGTCGCCGGTTCGAGCCCGGCACAGTTCACCGTATTTCCTTTTTCAGATCACCGTTCGGACAATGGTATGACGTTCATTCTATACAAGAACATATTTCATATTCCAATTATAATAATGACTTTTCTTAATATATATTTCTCCTTCACCGATTATTTCAAATCCCAAGCGGGAATAGAAAGAAACATTTTCGGGCAATTGGGTTGTTAATCCCAATAAATGACAGTCTTTTTTTGCCTCAAGCAATTCATCAAGACAACTTTTGATGGCAAAAGAACCGATTCCCATTCCCCTGTATTGTTCTTTTACAACGACCATGGATAAACAGTAATATTCTTTTGATTTCATTGATTCCAGCAGTGTCTTTTTATTGCAATTATCCAAACTGATCATTCGATATAAGGTAGATATCCCGAATTTGTAAATAAATCCGGGCAAATCTGCCTGTAAATAATCATTAAAACTTCTTCGAGCATCCTCAGGTGGAACTAAGGTAAATGTCCCGACTGTCGCGCCAGAATCTTTTTCTTTTACAAGCCGGGTCGATATTTGTCGTCGATTCAGTAAAAACAAACTTGTTTCGAATAAGCGGATAAGCCCTTCCTGCAAGTCGGTTTTATTAAAAATCAAAGAATATGCAGGATTGGTTTTGAAAGCGTCGGTTAGAATATTTGCTGTCTCTTTTATCTCAGGCAATTGCATCTTTTCAATATAAAAACTTTCACAATCCATTTTTGTATCGATTTTGTCTGTGTTTTTAGCGCTCATATCTCTTTCGTTTCAGAATTATTTTGAGTGCAAATGTAGCAAAATATCAATTATGTGAATTATTCCGCCCTACGCAGTCAATTCTCTTTATAGTCACTTCCAAATCTTTGAGCAGTCGTTCCAAAGGAAACGTTCTGCTTCGAGCGCTGCTTTGCAACCGCTTCCGGCAGCTGTAATCGCCTGACGATAATCAGGATCGGCAACGTCTCCGGCTGCAAATACACCCGGAATATTTGTTATTGGACTGCCTTTCTCCTGGGTAACGATGTAACCTGCCTCGTTTGTTTTTATCTGATTTTTAAATATTCCCGTATTGGGAGTATGCCCTATTGCAAGAAAAAATCCGTCAATGGCAACATCAACTTTCTCTTCGTCCGGATAGCCCATTCTTTTTATAAGATGAGCGCCTTCAAGGCCGTTTTCCCCGAACAATCCTACTGTATTATGTTCAAACAAAATCTTGATCTTAGGATTGTTCAGCACTTTATCCTGCATAGCTTTCGAAGCCCGCAGATAAGATTTCCTTACAATCATATATACCTGACTGGCAAGGCATGCAAGATATGCAGCCTCTTCACAGGCGGTATCTCCGCCTCCCGTAATGGCAACCGTCTTTCCGCGATAAAAAAACCCATCGCATGTGGCACAAGCTGAAACACCTTGATCTGCATATTTTTGTTCATCCGGCAAACCAAGATATTTGGCTGTTGCTCCTGTTGCTATAATGACCGTTTCGGCTTCAATTACTTTATTGCCTTCAACAGTTATTCTGAATGGCCTCTTCGACAAGTCCGCTCCTGTTACCATGCCGTTTCTTATGTCAGTGCCGAAACGAACTGCCTGTTTTCTGAAATCTTCCATCATGGTCATGCCATCAATCCCATCCGGATAACCCGGAAAATTTTCTATTTTTGTTGTCATCGTCAGCTGACCGCCAGGTTGAATTCCTTCATATAAAACAGGATTGAGATTCGCACGCGAAGCATAAATTGCAGCGGTATATCCAGCAGGTCCTGAGCCTGTTATCAGGCATTTAGTTCTCTCCGTATTTTCCATTACTTTAAAATCTCCATATATTTGACGTTGCAAATTTAGTAAAAAAATATCGTTTTTATTTTAAAACTCAAATTTAATCATGTACATTTGTGAACAAAAATTATTTAAATATGTCTCATTATAAAAGAATTGCAGTTAAAGTTGGAAGTAATGTGCTGACACGTAGCGACGGAACGCTTAACATTACCCGCATTTCCGCTCTTGTTGACCAGATTAGAGAATTGTACAGAAAAGGGATTTCCGTAATTTTAATTTCATCAGGCGCCGTGGCATCAGGCAGAAGTGAAATAAAACCGGATAAAAATCTTGATGATGTTTCATCAAGACAGCTTTTTGCCGCCGTTGGTCAAGCTAAACTAATTAACAAGTATTATGAATTTTTTCGCGAGCATAATATTCCATGTGGACAGGTACTGACGATGAAAGAAAATTTCGTAAGACGCCGTAATTACCTTAATCAAAAGCGCTGTATGGAAGTGATGTTGGATAATGGCGTAATTCCTATTGTTAATGAGAATGATACTGTGGCTATTACAGAACTGATGTTTACCGACAACGATGAACTTTCGGGGTTGATAGCAATCATGATGGGAGTTGATATGTTGATAATATTAAGTAATGTCAATGGAATTTATGACGGCGATCTTTTTTCAAACTCTTCAAAAGTGATTCGAGAAATCAAAAGGGATAATAAATCATTATCGACTTATATTCAAGAAAGTAAATCTCAATTTGGCAGAGGCGGTATGGTTACAAAATGTAAAATAGCACAACAAGTCGCTGATGAAGGAATTGCAGTTGTGATAGCCAATGGTTTGAAAGATAATATTTTAATTGATATAATAGAAGATAACAAAAAAGTTGTTTGCACGAGATTTATTCCGGCAGAAAAGTCTCGCTAAGTAAGCGAATTATTTATAAAACTTCAAATATTGCTATCTTTGCATCTTTATAAAACAATACTGATATGGAATATAATTTTAGAGAAATAGAAAAAAAATGGCGTGAAAAATGGATTGCAGATAAGACATATCATGTTGATATAGATTATAATAAACAAAAATACTATGTGTTAGACATGTTTCCTTATCCTTCAGGGGCGGGATTGCATGTAGGACACCCGCTCGGCTATATTGCATCGGACATTTACGCCCGTTACAAGCGTTTGTGCGGCTTTAACGTGTTGCATCCAATGGGTTACGACGCCTACGGATTGCCTGCCGAACAATATGCCATTCAAACAGGTCAACACCCTGCTGTCACGACCGAACAAAACATAAAACGTTACCGCGAACAACTTGATAAAATCGGTTTCAGTTTCGATTGGGACAGGGAAATTCGCACTTGCAACGCCGATTATTATAAGTGGACGCAATGGGCTTTTATCCGGATGTTTAATTCATATTATTGTTGTCAGACGCAGCAGGCGCGACCTGTTTCGGGATTGATAAAATGTTTTGAAATTCAGGGGAACAGGGATCTGGAAATCGCTCAAGGCGAGGAATTGCATTTTACAGCCGACGAATGGAAAAGTTGGGATGGATATAAACAGCAGGAAGTACTTATGAATTATCGTATTGCGTATTTGGGAAAAACTACTGTGAATTGGTGCGAGGCTCTCGGAACAGTTCTGGCAAACGATGAAGTGCAAGACGGACTTTCGATACGCGGTGGCCATCCTGTAGTGCAACGCAAAATGAAACAGTGGAGTTTGCGCGTCTCGGCATACGCACAACGGTTGCTGGAAGGGTTAGAAAAAATTGACTGGAGTGAGTCTATTAAGGAAACGCAACGGAATTGGATAGGACGGAGCGAAGGGGCAGAAATACAATTTAAAATTACGAATTACGAGTTACGAATTACGAATAAACCCAAAAAAACAAATAATTCTCAAGTCACGGTCTTCACCACTCGCCCCGATACGATCTACGGCGTTACTTTTATGGTATTAGCTCCTGAAAGCGAATATGTTGTGCATCTTGTTACACCTGAAAAAAAAGCCGAAGTTGATGCGTATCTAAAACAGGTTAAACGCCGTACCGAAAGAGAAAGAATAGCAGACAAAAAGGTAACAGGCGTATTTTCAGGCTCATGTGCATTAAATCCGATAAGCAAAAAGGAAATCCCGATTTGGATAAGCGATTATGTCCTGGCAGGTTACGGTACAGGAGCCATCATGGCAGTACCTGCGCACGATAGCCGCGACTACGCTTTCGCCAAGCATTTCAACTTGCCAATTATTCCATTAATTGAAGGTGCAGACGTTTCGGAAAAAAGTTTTGATGCGAAAGAAGGCATTATGATGAACTCCGGCTTTTTAAATGGTCTGACCGTTAAAGAAGCTATCCGAAAAGCTAAATCTTGCATAGTCGAAAATGGTTTAGGCAGGATAAAAGTAAATTACCGCCTGCGTGACGCCATTTTCAGCCGCCAACGCTATTGGGGCGAACCATTCCCGATTTATTACAAGGATGGCATGCCTTATCCAGTAGCCGAAGAAGACTTGCCCATAGAACTGCCTGAAGTGGATAAATTTTTGCCTGCAGAAAACGGAGAACCACCGCTGGGACGGGCTAAAGAATGGAAGTATGAAGAGAAATGAATAAAATTGCAAAAATTAATCAAAGATGAGTCGGCATCAAATTATCGGATAATTGCGTTTCACTGTTATTTGGGCGGCGTCCAAATTCTATTGGTATAAAATTATATTTCATTAATCATCAGACATTTGTACATTTCAGCTAAACTTGCGTTTTATCGATTATCAGCAGATTAAAAATATATCAACAAAACATATACACTATTAAAACTTTCAGATTACACACAAATGAATACAGGAGTTTTGAAATTATTGTTTTTTATGCCTTTCCTTCGTAAAAAACTTTTTTCATTGCATATACTTGGAAATCGCAAGATTTTCATCTAATTTTGTCGTAAAAAATAATTATATACTTTATGATAGTGGCTCTGCAAAAAAGGAAAGAAAATATTGTGGAATACTTAATTTATATGTGGCAAGTGGAGGATTTGATCCGCGCTTGTAAGTTTGATATGGAGTCGATTGAAAAACAAATCATCTCACAGTACGATCAGCCAGAAAATGTGAAACGGGAAATCAGAATCTGGTACAGTGAACTGGTGGATATGATGAGACAGGAGAACGTAATGGAATATGGTCATATTCAAATAAATAAAAATATTGTTATTGATCTGTCCGAACTCCATTTGCAATTATTGAATACCTCCGAAGAAGCGGTTTATAAATCACTGTACTACAAAGCTTTGCCATTTATCGTACAATTGCGTTCAAAATCGGGCGGAAACGGAATTTCGGAGATAGAAACTTGTTTGACGGCAGTTTACGGTTTTTTATTATTGAAACTGCAATGCAAGAAAATCAGCGAAGACACGGTAAATGCAATAAAGCAAATCGGCGTTTTTCTCGCTTTTTTGGCGGAAAAACACAAAGAGTCATGTTTAATTTAATTAATACCGGAAATTTTTATGCTGACGGAGGGGCAATGTTTGGAGCGATACCGAAAGTTACATGGAGCCGCAGTTATCCGTCAAACGAGCGTAATTTATGCGTTTTGTCGATGCACGTCGGAGTGGTGAAAACGAAAGATAATCATATCATAGTGATTGATCCGGGCGCAGGCAAAACCCAATTAGACAAATCACCGGCTGTATATTATCAGTTCCACGATACAAAAGATATTACGGAAGAATTATATTTAATCGGCATTTCTCCGGAAAAAGTTACCGATGTGGTTTTTACGCATTTACATTTTGACCATTGCGGTGCGGCAGTGCAATTAAATGCGGATGGCATAGCCGAACCTGTTTTCAAAAATGCAAATCACTGGGTAAGTCGTGCACAATATGAAAGCGAAAAGAAACCTCACCCGCTCGAAAAAGACTCTTTTTTTTCCGGAAATACAGCAGCACTTGAAAACGCTGGCCTGCTTAGAATTGTCGAATCAACGATACAACCGTTCGAAAGTTTGCGTATCGAATTGTTTGACGGTCATACACTCGGACAGATAGCAGCAACGATAAAGCCCGAAAATGAAAACATCGGCAGTATATTATTTCCGGGAGACATTATTCCTCTTGCCTCCCACATCGTACCGGAACGAATTTCAGCTTATGACCTTTACCCTGCCCTGTCCTATTTCGGAAAAATCAACATTCTCGAAAAAGCAATGAAAGAAAATCAATTAGTTGTGTATTATCATGATGCCTACACGCCATGTTCGCATATCAGGCAAATCGGAAAAACCTGCAAAAGTTATTAACAATTTTGGCCAGTTTTCAACACGCCCCTGCAAATTCGACAAAAAATGCGTAATTTTGCAGAAAATTTTGTTAAAAAACAATTGAAATCTACTATTCAAAGAACTATACATTAATATAAAAGAAACAGAAGGAAATGGGTAAAATTATCGCTTTAGCAAATCAAAAAGGTGGCGTGGGAAAAACAACTACGACTATTAATCTTGCAGCTTCGCTCGCAGCATTGGAAAGAAATGTACTTATCGTTGATGCCGACCCGCAAGCAAATGCTTCGTCTGGCTTCGGAATTGATGTCAAATCATTGAAAAATTCAATCTACGAATGTTTGATAAACGGATTTGAGCCACTTGACGCAATTGTTCATTCCGAAATGGAGGGTCTTGATATATTACCTTCACATATCGACTTGGTAGGTGCTGAAATAGAAATGCTTAACATTGAAAAACGTGAATACGTTTTACGCAATCTGCTCTTGCCGCTCAAAGAAAAATACGATTATATCCTGATCGACTGTTCTCCGTCGTTGGGTCTTATCACAGTTAATGCTCTGACAGCTTCGGATTCGGTAATCATTCCGTTTCAATGCGAATATTTTGCACTCGAAGGTATAAGCAAACTGTTGAATACTATAAAAATAATAAAATCAAAACTTAATCCTGCACTTGAAATCGAAGGTTTCCTGATTACGATGTACGATGCGCGTCTGCGCGTGGCAAATCAATATTACGAAGAGATAAAGAGACTGTTCCAAGACTTAGTGTTTACTACTGTTATTCAGAGAAATATAAAACTAGTCGAAGCCGCCGGTTCAGGCAAGCCCGCTATCCTTTACGAAGTGGATTCAAAAGGTGCGATAAACCACATGCAACTCGCCAAAGAATTAATGGAAAAAAGTTTAAAGAAATAAGTTTGACGATTTCGAATAAAAAAACAATATGACAAGCAACAAAAGAAAACCGATAGGAAGAGGACTTGAAGCGTTACTTACAAGCGACGGATTGAACACGAGCGGCTCATCTTCGCTAAATGAAATAGAATTGTTTAAGATTGTTCCGAATCCGAATCAGCCGCGAAGTGTTTTTGAAGAAGATACGCTTGACGAACTCGCCGCTTCGATTCGTACTTTCGGCATTATCCAACCCATTACCCTGAAAGATATAGGAGACGAAAAATACATGATTATATGCGGTGAACGCCGTTTCAGGGCAGCAAAAATGGCAGGCCTCGAACATATCCCCGCTTATGTAAAAACGGTGGAAGACGAGAATATCATGGAAATGGCTTTACTCGAAAACATTCAACGAGAAGACCTTAACGCAATAGAAATAGCGCTCACCTATCAGAAACTTATAGACAGTTCGGGACAAACACAGGAAAAACTGGGCGAGCGTATCGGAAAAAAACGAACAACCATCTCGAATTATCTTCGTCTGTTGAAATTACCGGCCGAAATTCAGGTGAGTTTGAAAAACAGAAAAATAGATATGGGTCATGCCCGCGCATTGATCACTGTCGAAGACCCGGAAGTACAACTTGCATTGCATGAGCGTATCCTGAAAGAAGGACTTTCTGTACGCAATGTGGAAGAAATAGCAAGAACCATTAACACAACAGGCATTTATACAGATAATAAAAATAAAAAAACACCGCTGATCAACAAATTGCCCGAAGAGTTTGCAATATTGAAAGAACATCTTACCAAATTCTTCGGTACAAAAGTGCAGTTGACCTACAATCCTGATGGAAAAGGGAAAATCACTATCCCGTTCAATTCGGACGAAAAACTGGAAAACATAATGAGCATATTAGACCGTATGAAATGAACAGAAAAGAGTGCACCAGACATATAATCTCCGTTTTTTTTACCGCATGCCTTATATTTGCTGGTATGAACAGAAATAATCTATATGCCCGGGACACCATTAAAACAGACCGTTCCGAAGAAATAGTCAAATCAATAACAATTGATTCCGCAGCATTTAAGCCCAATCCCAAAACAGCATACTTGATAGCAGCCATTTTTCCTGGTATTGGACAGATTTACAACCGTCAATACTGGAAACTTCCTGTCGTTTACGGCGGTTTTGCAGGGTTTATGTATGCCATTACGTGGAATAACAAAAACTATCAGGACTATCGACGGGCTTATTTCGACATTATTGCCGACAAGGAAAAAGATCCGACAGCAAGCAATCCGGAAAACTGGAGCCAAAGCTGGCAGGACTTTATCCCGGGCAACACCGACCCTGCTTCGTATTTCAATAACGGAACTTTCCAGAATAACTTAAAATCGGGCAAAGATTTCTATCGCCGCAACCGCGACTTGAGTATCATTTTGAGCATTGCTTTTTACATGATTTGTGTCGCAGACGCATACGTGGACGCACAAATGTTTGATTTTGACGTTTCTCCCGATCTCTACATCAGAGTAACCCCCCAAATTCAAAATGCCGTGTTCGGAAACTCGAAGAATTTCGGATTTAATATATGTATGAATTTTTAAAAAGGAATAACCATGAAACCTAAGCTCTGCCTGATATGGATAACACTGATATTCGTCCGGCTAAATTTTTCACATGCACAATATGCCGACCGGCAAAGTGAACCGATACAAAACGATACGCTGATGGGCGATTTACCCGAAAGTATAAATGAAGACCTGTTGAGCCTCCTCGAAAGCTGGCATATAGATAACTTTACAAAACCCGAAGAAAACTGCCTTGACGAGGAAACAGACACTTTTTTCCCCGATTCCATATACAGGAAACGCATGCAAAGCCTGCCTTTCCTGATTCTGATGAACTATAACGAAACGGTGCGCAAATGTATTGACTTATACGCAGGTAAAATGCGAAACAAAGTACGCTACATGATGGGAATGTCTTGTTATTATTTTCCCATGATTGAACAAAAACTCGACAAGGCAGGCCTTCCGGTAGAATTAAAATATCTTACCATTGTCGAAAGCGCATTGAATCCTGTAGCCCGATCACACAAAGGCGCCTGTGGACTTTGGCAGTTCATGCTCCCGACGGCCAAGAACAGCGGTCTGGAAATCAACAGTCTGATTGATGAACGGTTCGACCCCGTACGCTCTACGGACGCCGCATGTATTTATTTTCAAAGATTATACGATATTTTCAAAAACTGGCATCTGGCAATAGCAGCGTATAACTGCGGAGAAGGAGCCGTATTAAGAGCCATCAGGCGTTCGGGCGGAAACAGAGACTTCTGGCGCATATATCCCCATCTTCCCCGTGAAACCCGCTCCTATTTGCCCTATTACATGGCAGCTGCATACGTGATGGAATATCACGAAGAACACGGTATCTGCCCGATTATGCCGGATTTTTCGGTTTCGATCGACACGTTGATGGTTGAACGCAATCTCACATTCGAACAGATTGCCAATATCCTGCAAATCGACAAGGAAACAATCAAGTTTTATAATCCTCAGTATAAACGGGAAATCATTCCGGGAAGCATCAAACCATCAACGTTGTGTTTGCCGGTGAAAAATCTGTACACAGATATAGAAGACGGCAAAGACAGTGCCCGTACAAGCCGCCTGGACGAACTGATGGCCGTCTGCACACCTGCCGCAGACGCCGAAACGGAACAAATTCAAACGGACGAACCCCAATATATTTCCTATACAGTAAAATCCGGAGATACGCTTTCGGGTATTGCAAGCAAATACAGGGGAGTAACGGTCAAAAAAATTCAAACGGCCAACAAAATGACGACGACCAGACTGAAAATCGGTCAAATTTTAAAGATACCTCAGGCATAATTTTATCGACGGTAACGGAAAATGAATGAAGATTTAAAAGAAAACAAAAAGCAGTCAGCGATAATTGACGAACTGATGATTCAGAAAGAATATGAAGCGCTTATGAACGAATATATCGGTTCGAATCATCGGCGCAAAGTAAAGCGCATAACGAAAGCTTTTAACTTTGCCAAGAAAGCACATAAAGGTGTGAAACGTCTTTCGGGCATACCCTATATCATGCATCCGCTGGCTGTAGCCCGCATTGTTTGCGGAGAAATAGGACTTGGCTCTACCTCTATCTGTGCCGCCCTGCTGCACGACGTGGTTGAAGACACCGAATATACCGTCGAAGACATATCCAACATGTTTAACAGCAAAATAGCCCAGCTGGTGGACGGACTGACTAAAATTTCGGGCGGCTTCTTCGACAAGCAAGCCTCGACAATAGGAGAATATTCTTCACAAGCCGAAAATTTCCGCAAATTGCTGCTCACCATGAGCAGCGACATCAGGGTGGTACTGATCAAAATGGCCGACCGACTGCACAACATGCGCACACTCGATTCCATGCGTCCCGACAAGCAATATAAAATCGCGGGCGAAACCATGTATATTTATGCCCCACTGGCGCACCGGCTCGGACTTTTTACAATAAAAACCGAACTCGAAGACCTGAGCTTCAAATATGAACACCCCGACGAATACCGCATGATCAACGAAAAACTCAGGGAAACGGAAGAAAAAAGAAGGCAACTCTTCGACAACTTCGCAAAACCGGTAAGAAAAAGATTGCAGGATCTCGAATTGACCTATGAAATGAAAGCGCGCGTAAAGTCCGATTATTCCATTTGGAACAAAATGAACTCCAAAAACGTCTCGTTCGAAGATATTTACGACATATTTGCCATACGGATTATTTTCGAACCTACAGGAGATGTGGATGAAAAAAACCTGTGCTGGGACATCTATTCCCTCATCACCGACATATACCAGATACGCCCCGACAGGATTCGCGACTGGGTAAGCCATCCGAAAGCCAACGGTTACCAGGCGCTCCACCTCACCGTCATGGGACCCGACGGGCAATGGATAGAAATACAGATCCGCAGCCGGAGAATGAACGAAATCGACGAACGGGGATTTGCCGCGCACTGGAAATACAAGGAAAACAATGTAGAAGAAGATACCGAACTCGACAAATGGCTCACCACCATTACCGAAATACTCGAAAGTCCCAATCCCAATACGCTTGATTTCCTGGATACCATAAAAATGGACCTCTTCTCGTCCGAAATTTCGGTATTCACGCCCAAAGGAGATATAAAAACACTGCCACAAGGCGCAACCGCTCTTGATTTTGCCTACTCGCTACATACCGACATCGGCGATGCCTGCATCGGAGCAAAGATCAATCACAAACTGGTACCCCTGAGCCATACGTTGACGAACGGAGACCAGATAGAAATCCTTACCTCCCGTTCGCAAAAACCGACGATCGAATGGCTCAATTACGTTACTACTGCCAAAGCACGCACCAAAATCGAAACCGTACTGCGAAAAGAGCGGAAAGAACTCATCGCCGAAGGCAAAAAAAAAGTGGAGGAAACCTTTCGCATAGCCGAGATCGAACCTTCGCTCCCCAATTTCGACAAACTTTCGGTGCTCAACGGCTTTTCCAAACGTGAAGACTTCTACTACGCCGTCGAAAAAGGAGAAGTAACCCTGCCCGACAATATACGCAAGACACTTGCCGTCAAAAATACGAATCCGATTGTAAATTACGTAAAAAAAGCATTCGGAGTCGTCAAAAAGAAAACGCCGGATGCCGATGCAAAAGAAAACAGAACGGAAAAACCGAAATTCGACAAAACAAAATCCTACGAACTGCGCGAAGAAGAACTTGGAAGAAATTACGTTGTAGCCAGTTGTTGCAAACCCATTCCGGGAGACGACGTCTTCGGATTCATCAACGACGACCACAACGTCGTCGTTCACAAACGCTCCTGTTCAATCGCTCTCCGGCTCAAGGCAAATTTCGGAAACAGAATCCTTTCGACCACCTGGAGCAGCCACAAAAACACATCCTTCGAAGCCACCATACACGTAACAGGTATTGATGCCATCGGCATTTTAAACAGTATTACACAAACCATTTCAGGATACAACGTCAATATACGTAAACTGCTCGTAGAAACAAATGCAGGCGTATTCGAGGGAAAAATCCACATGCATGTACATGACGTCGAAGACATTCAAAAAATGTGCATCGCCCTCTCGAAAATAAAAAACATCAAGTCTGTATCAAGAGTCGCCGAATAAATTCACGACAACTCCAGCATGCGCATGATCGGCTCAACGGCACGCACACGGATATGCTCCTCCACAGTTATTTCCGGCATTTCATCCCGCAAACACAGATACAGTTTTTCCATCGTATGGAGTTTCATATATACACAGTCGTTACACGCACAGGAACTGTCCTCCGGAGGTGCTGCAATAAACGTCTTGTCCGGACTCCGAAGACGCATCTTGTGAATCACGCCACTTTCCGTCGCCACAATAAACTCTCTTTCCGACGACGACGACGTATATTCCAGTAACGCCGACGTCGAACCCACAAAATCGGCTGTCATCAACACCGGCTTCCTGCACTCAGGATGCGCCAGCAACTTCGCACGGGGATAAACCTTGCGCAACACAAGAATCCTTTCGAGCGAAAAACGCTCATGTACATGGCAGACGCCCTCCCACAGCAACATCTCCCGCCCAGTAACGCTGTTGATGTAATTCCCCAGATTGCGGTCTGGCGCAAAAATCAGTTTCTCTTCCCGAGGAAATGAAGTAACAATCTTATGCGCATTTGTCGATGTAACCGCAACATCCGAAAGTGCTTTCACGGCTGCCGTCGTATTCACATACGTAATAACTTTATAACCGGGATGCGCCTTCACAAATGCCTCAAATTCATCCGCCGGACAACTCTCTGCCAGAGAACAGCCTGCCGCAACGTCGGGAATCAATATCTTTTTCCTCGGCGAAAGAATCTTGGCCGTCTCTGCCATAAAATGCACACCACACACCACCAGAACGTCCGCCGACGTCTTCTCCGCCCAACGGGCAAGTGCAAGACTGTCGCCCGTATAATCGGCAATATCCTGAATCTCGGGGCGCTGGTAGTAATGCGCAAGTATCAGTGCATTCTTCTGCCTGCGCATACGGTTGATTTCACTTGCATAATTTTTCTCGTTTAATGACATTGTATTTCTTTTCTCCTTCTTTAAAAAAATATATGCCGCAAAGGTAATCATTTTTAATCAGGTACAGAAAAAGCAGTATTTTCAAAATTTACTACCTTTGTCGTCATAAACAACAATAAATCTTTAAATCAGTTACACAGCATGGAAGAAAAAAAATACAACTACTTCAAACGCGACATGAGCTGGCTCTCATTCAACTACCGCGTATTAATGGAGGCTGCCGACAGACAGCTTCCCATATATGAACGCATCCGTTTTCTGGCAATTTATTCGTCCAACCTTGAAGAATTTTATGAAATCCGCATAGCTGAACATCGTAGCGACATGATCCGTAACAACCTCGTCGGCGAAGGAGGCGAGAACACGCAAGTCCACTTCGAAAACATTACGCGCGAAGTGAACCGGCAGATAAAAGAATATTACCGCATTTTCCATGAAGATATCCTGCCCGAATTGCGACGAAACAACATTGTCCTTTATCAGACGGATATACCGGAGACATTTCATCGGGATTTCGTCGTCAATTATTTCAACGAAGAAGTCTTCCCCTTTCTCTCGCCGGTAACGCTTCAAAAAGGCATCAGGACTTTCATCCGCGACAGGCGACTTTATCTCATTGCAGCCATGCGTTACAAAGCGACGCGCGAACCGTATCATGTACTGATAAAGATTCCGTTCACGAAAATTCCACGGTTTATTCAGCTGCCGAAACATGACGGAATGTACTATTACATGTTTGCAGACGACGTGATCAGGCACAATCTGCCGTATATTTTCCCCGGTTTCGACATGGAAGGATGCTACAGTATAAAAGTTTCGCGAGATGCGGATATTTTCCTCGACGACGAAAGAAAAGACATCGTCAATGAAATAAAAGAAAAGATTGGGAAACGCAAAACCGGTGCCATGATGCGCTTCATGTACGACACAGCCATGCGCCGGCACCTGCTTGATTTCCTGTGCAGCATGTTCGGCATGGAAGAAGAAGACCTCGTAACGGGCGGAAGATACCTGAATTTGCAAGACTTGACGAAACTGCCCAATCCCGTCGGAAAACATCTCGAAAGAGCCGTCTGTACGCCTCTTGACATCCGGCATTCGCATGACGGCAAAAAAGACATTTTATTGCATTTCCCGTATCATTCGTTTGATTATCTGTTGCGCCTTTTTCACGAAGCGTCCGAAGATGCGGATGTTGAAGACATTAAAATAACACTCTACCGCATAGCGGAAAATTCAGCCGTTATCGGCTCACTGATACGGGCTGCCCAAAAAGGAAAGAAAGTAACCGTATTCGTAGAAGTCAAAGCGCGTTTCGACGAAGAAAACAACGTAAGCGCCGCCCAGGAACTGGAAAAGGCCGGCATAAAAATAATTTACAGCATCCCGGGATTGAAAGTCCATGCCAAAGCCGCACTGATACGGAAAAAAACGGCAAACTGCGCCATATTAAGCACTGGTAATTTCAACGAAAAAACCGCCAAAGTATATGCAGACATGGCGCTCGTTACCACCAACAAAGACATCGCCGACGACGTGGAAATACTGTTTTCCCTGCTCGAAAATCAAATCCGCACTGCGCCGCCTTTATTCCGACGCCTGCTCGTTGCGCAATTCAACATGGCGCCAGAAATCCTGAAAATGATACGACGAGAAATAGAAAATGTACGGCAAGGCAAACGTGGACGCATGATTTTGAAGATGAACGGGCTGCACGACAAAATCATGATTGACGAACTGTACCGCGCTTCCGAAGCAGGCGTCGAAACGGAACTTATCGTACGGGGAATATGTTGCCTCGTACCATGTCAGCCCTGCAGCCGGAATATCCGCATCACACGCATTGTCGACATGTTTCTCGAACACGCGCGCATCTGGTATTTCCACAACGACGGACGAGAAGACGTATATCTTGCCTCGGCCGACTGGATGCACCGCAACCTGAACCGGAGGATAGAAACCGCCGTACCCATATTGTCGCCCGAAATAAAAAAACAAATCATCGACGTACTGCATATTCAATTGCGCGACAACGTGAAAGCCTGTACCATAGACGAAAATCTGAACAATATCCGCAAGCGAAACGATCTGCCGCCCGTTCGTGCGCAGGAGGAATTTTTCAGACAGGTCGCAGCAATCAAGCAGTAGTGTTACACGTAGCCGAGTTGTTACGATGGTCGTTACAGTGCGGTAACGTCACATTTAATAAATTGAATCATACAGGCTTGGAATCCGGAATTTTTATGTAATTTTGTGCCATAAATTCAAATTAAATTGTAAAGATATGAAAAACATTATTCTTCTTTTTCTGGGCGGCGCATTGCTGCTTGCTTCCTGCAAGAGTGAAAAAAAGCCTGCCATCAACATCGACTCCGTAGCCTCGGCCAAAGGGACGGAGGTCTTCCAGCCCGAATGGGACAATATCGCCACGCATTACCGCTTTCCCGAATGGTTTACGGACGCCAAATTCGGCATTTTCATTCACTGGGGCGTATATGCGGTTCCTGCGTTCGGCTCGGAATGGTATCCGCGAAACATGTACCTGAAAGATTCGCACGAGTACAACCATCACATCGTCACTTACGGTGAACATACCCGCTTCGGCTACAAAGACTTTATCCCCATGTTTAAAGCCGAAAAGTTCGACGCCGCCGAATGGGCTGCCCTCTTCCGGGAAGCCGGCGCCAGGTATGTCGTCCCCGTAGCAGAACATCACGACGGCTTTTCGATGTACGATAGCGACCTGAACAAATGGAACTCCGTGAAGATGAGTCCCGGCAAAGACATCGTCGGATTGCTGAAACAGGCCGTAGAAAACGAAGGGCTTGTCTTCGGACTCTCCACACACCGCGCCGAAAACGCATGGTTCTACAACGGCGGAATGGAATTTCCCTCCGATGTGCAGGACACCACCATCACGCTCTACGGAAGGCGATACGCCGGCGAACACTACGATGAATCGTTTGCCCGCGAATGGCTGGCACACACCTACGAACTGATCAACAAGTACGAGCCGAAACTGATCTGGTTCGACTGGACGGTCAACAATCCTGTCCTCATGCCCTATTTCAACAAATTCATGGCCTACTACTACAACAATGCGCTCGATTGGGGTACGGATGTGGCCGTGAACACCAAACATGGCTACCCCACTCACATTCAAGTATGGGACGTCGAACGGGGCAAATCGGGAAAAATGATGAAATACCCGTGGCAAACAGACACCTCCATCGGTAAACATTCATGGTCTTACGTCGAGGGCGAAGAAAACAAAACCCCCGAACAAATCGTGCACGACCTCATAGACATCGTCAGCAAAAACGGAAACCTGCTCCTCAACATCGGCCCCAAAGCCGACGGCACCATCACCGACGAACAGAAATCCGTACTCCTCAACATCGGCAAGTGGTTAAAAACCAACGGCGACGCCATATACGGCACACGACACTGGAAGAAATTCGGCGAAGGAGAAACCGAATCGACCAAAGGCGCCTTTACCGACAACACCGCCTCCCTCTACACCGCACAAGACATCCGTTTCACCGTCAAAGGCAACGACTTCTACGCCATCGTCCTGAACTGGGACGACAACGGCGTGACCGTCAAATCGCTTGACCAAAACGCCATTGCCGACGCCAAAATACTAAAAGTGCAGATGCTCGGCTCGGACGAAGAAATCGCCTGGACGACAACGAACGAAGGCCTGAAACTATCTTTCCCCAAAACGAAACCCTGCGATTATGCATGGGCATTCAAAATCTCCTTCGACAAGCCTGTCGGCGAAAACCTTCCCGACGAAGCCTCCGACGAAGTGACGAAGTAATGAACCTGGGTTCGGGACAAAAAATTTTCACCTGCCTGTTTCATCCCCCTGTTTTTGTTGTCTCCTCGACGACGGGAATCGTTAAGCCTTGACGATTCCCGTCGTTACGGTGTGATTTTTATTAACAACAGTCGTTGATCTGCCGATCGACGGGAAATCGCATTTTATTCAATCATTTACCTGTTTTAATAATTCCTTATCCCGAACTCAGGTTAATGGAGCACGGGTCGTAACGTTTTTACCATCTGTAAACAAATCAACTATTTTATGCTACCTTTGCAGCCAAATTCATAAATAAAACAAAAATATGAAAATTTCAATCATAGGAACAGGAAATATGGGCGGCGCTATCGCTCGAGGACTGAAAAACAACGCTGTCGAACTGTCTTGCGCAGACTGTTCGACAGAGATTTTGAACTTGCTGAAATCGGATAATCCGGCAATAAAAATTACAAACAACAACAGCGAAGCCATAGAAGGCTCAGACATGGTAATAATTGCAGTGAAACCCTGGCTGGCAAAGACTGTCATACACGAAATAAAACATAGCCTTGATTATCGGAAACAAATGCTGATTTCTATTGCGGCAAAAGTAACGTTTGAAAACCTGTGTGATTATCTGAAAAAAGATGAAAATATGCTCCCCGCACTTTTCCGGATAATTCCCAATACCGCAATCGAAGTAAAGGAAAGCGTTAATTTTATTTCGTATTATAATGCCTCGAAAGAACAAACGGAAACGGTGAAATCCCTGTTCGACAATCTCGGCATGTCGTTTGTTGTTGAAGAGCGCTTGCTTGATGCGGGCATGGCGCTTGCTTCGTGTGGTATCGCGTATGCCTTCAGGTATATACGGGCAGCTGTCGAAGGAGCGGTTGAACTGGGTTTATATCCCGAACAGGCAAAACGGATAGAGATGCAGACACTTAAAGGAGCAGTTGCATTACTCGAAGCAAAAAATACTCACCCCGAAGTGGAAATTGACAGGGTAACAACTCCCGGAGGTATAACAATAAAAGGTTTAAACGCAATGGAAGAAGCAGGTTTCACCAATGCGGTTATTCGGGGATTGAAAGCAACGGTTTAACGAAAACAACGTACAAAAAAATCCTGAACCTTTAAACTTTTCATTATTGCAACTGTCAAAGGGAGAAATAAAATATTTCAATATGAAGAATAAAAGGTTTTTGGTTTTAACAGGTATTAGTTTTTTTATGCTATGGGAGTTTCCTGTCGCAGCGCAAACGAGGCAAGCGGTTGAAATTACAGGCACAGTTGTTGAAAAAGCAACCGGCGAGCCGGTAGAAGCAGCCGCAGTCCGTTTGTTGGCAGACAAAGATAGCATCATGCAGGCAGGCGTTATAACAAACGATAAGGGAATGTTCTCCCTAAAAAACGTGTCGTCCGGTACATACATTTTAAACATTTCATTTCTGGGACTTGAAGACGTATATCAACCGTTGCAGATAACGGGCCGTAACGCAAAGGTAGAACTGGACAAAATCGAAATGACGGAAAACAGTATTTTGCTGGACGAAACTGTCGTGAAAGGCAAAATAGTTGAGATGCTGGTTAAAGCCGATACGATTGAATATAATGCCGATGCATTCAGGGTTACGGAAGGCGCAATGCTTGAAGAACTGTTTAAAAAACTGCCTGGCGCCGAAGTGGCTACCGACGGAACAGTTACAGTAAACGGCAAGCAGATAAAGAAAATCCTTATGGACGGTAAAGAATTTTTCTCCGACGACCCAAAAGTAGCTTCCAAAAACCTTCCGGCAAAAATGGTTGAAAAGGTGCAAACTTACGACCGCCGCAGCGATATGGCAATGATGACCGGTTTTGATGACGGTGACGAAGAAGCGGTTATCAACTTGACAATACGTCCCGGAATGAAACAGGGTGTTTTCGGAAATGCATTTGCAGGCTACGGTAGCAAGGAACGATACGAAGCAAACATGATGTTGAACCGTTTTGCCAATAGTGACCAGTATTCATTGCTTGGCGGAATCAATAATACGAACAATATGGGATTTACAGACCTTGCTTCTACAATGTTCAGCGGCATGGGCGGCGGTGGGCGAAGAGGTATGATTTTCTTCGGAGGCTCAAACGGTATCACGCAATCCGGCAACATTGGATTTAATTTCAGCAAAGAATTCAGTCCGAAACTCACTCTTGGAGGAAACATCCGGTATTCACATTCGGACAACAATGCTCAAACAGAAGAAGAAACCGAAAATATTCTCAATACCGGAAACATGTTTGATTACGAAAAAACAGATTCAAGATCTATTAATAATAATGCAGGAGCGAATCTGCGTTTAACATGGAAACCGGACACGCTGACACAAGTCATTTTTACGCCGGATTTCTCGTTAAGTGGCACAAACAGAAACGAAACGAACGATTCCCATACGCTTAACAATGCAAAAGATTCGGTGAATACGGTTTCTTCCAACGCTTATTCGGAAGGAAACGGATACAACTTCAACAGCAGACTGGAGGCAAGTCGCAAACTAAACGATAAAGGTCGCGTTTTAAGTATTTCATTATCCGCCGGAAAAGGAAAAACGCTGAATGACAGCTACAACTATTCATTCACGAGATTCCTCCTGAACCCGAATATGAATGACGAACTGATAGACCAACAAATAGATTACAACAATACAAACTATAATTATCGCGCCTTTGTATCCTGGGTAGAACCGCTCGGGAAAAACAATTTTATGCAACTTTCGTACAGATACAACGGCAGCGAACGTGAAGCGTTGAAAAATGCCTGGTCTACAGATATTTCTGGCAATTACAGTGTACTTGATTCGGCTTACAGTCAAAGTTCCCGAAACGAATCGGCAAACCAGCGCGCAAGCATAGCCTTCAAAGCACAACGCAAAAAATACAACTACACGTTAGGTTTCAATATCGACCCTTCGTATTCAAAACTCGAAACATTTGTAGGCGACGATATTCTTAGTTCGGCAAACCGTCATGTTGTAAACTATTCGCCGACAGTGCAGTTCAATTATCGTCCAAGTGACGAATTTAACGTACGCATTGATTATGAAGGCGAAACAAGTCAGCCGACAATGCAACAACTTCAACCCGTTGAAGACGTCTCCGATCCGTTAAATACAACTGTCGGAAATCCCAACTTGAAACCGATATATACTAACGATTTGCGGATTCGTATCCAGAATTACAACCAGGAAAAACAATCCATGTTCATGCTTATGGCAAACGGAACGCAGACAATCAATGATGTCGTGAATTTCACTGTCAACGACCCCACAACCGGGAAAAAATATACGACATACGAGAATATTAACGGTAATTATCAAGGCAATGTAAGGTTTATGTTTAATACGCCGGTTTTCAAAAAACTGTTTTCCATCAATAATATGGTATTCCTTTCATATAAAAATCAAAACAGTTATATCAATACCGAGAAAAACACAAACAAATCAACACAACTGCAAGACAGACTCGGCATTAACTACCGTTCCGACTTGTTCGATTTCGGAATAAACGGTAATATTTCATTCCAGCGCACACGCAATTCGCTCGACGGACAGCAGGACTTGAATACATACAACTATGGCGGCGGCGCGAATACGACAATCTATCTGCCGCTTTCATTCCGTATCGAAAGCGACATTAATTATTCTGCCAATCAAGGATATACATCAGGCTATGAACAAAAGGAATGGCTTTGGAACGCTTCCGTTTCAAAAGATTTTCTGAAAGGAAATGCCGGAACATTACGACTTAAAGTGTATGATATTCTGCAACAGCGAAGCAATATATCATACGTATCAACAGCAAATTATACACGTTATTCCGAATATAATACACTTACGAGTTATTTTATGTTTCATTTCATATACCGTTTCAGTATTTTCAAAGGCGGCGGCAGTATAAACGACATGCGGCGCGACAGACCGGACGGTCCCCAGGGAGGTCCTCCGGGCGAAAGAGTAATACGCCGTTTCGGAGGTTAATTCCTAACACCGCAAAAGTTAGGTAGCTATTTTCTATAAAACATTAATATTTAGATTATTATAATGATTCCATAGGCTACCTAATTAGGTAGCCTATGGAATTCTACATACTTTTGTTTACTAAACTATTACAACCATAGACGGGGTAAATATAGCGGAGTTAGGGTTCAAGTCAGTATTCGGCAGGATTATTTTATACTTTACCCTTAATAAATTTGCCTCTTCCAATATGGAAAATATTGTGAAAGGAGCGGCAGACAACAATCTGAATAATGGTAATTTGTTGATATATATTGACAATAAAGATGACGTTCCACAACTTGTTCAAGTAAAAAAGGGAATAATAGTAGGCTTCGCAATGACGAGCTTCGTCGATGCGCTCCTTACAATGACGCTTTTCGTCAACAACAGATTAACAGGAGCTTCTCAAGCGTCTTTTCGCTTTTAGTTTCGGCACGAAACGAATATTTACAATGACGCTTTTCGTAAACAACCGTATAACAGGAAACCATACTGCGTCAGCCCAATCTTAAATTAATCTTTTCATGCATTGACTGTCCGTGAGTCCGAAGGACTCAAATATGGATAACCCCTTGCAAGCCGAAGGCGCAGCTCGGGGTATATGTCGCATCCTCATCGCAACTACGAAGTAGTTCAACCCATTACAGGGTTGGCATTGTCCCCGAGCTGCGCTTACAATGACGCTTTTCGTAAACAACAGATTAACAGGAGCTTCTCAAGCGTCTTTCCGCTTTTAGTTTCGGCACGAAACGAATATTTACAATGACGCTTTTCGTAAACAACAGATTAACAGGAGTTTCTCAAGCGTCTTTCCGCTTTTAGTTTCGGCACGAAACGAATATTTACAATGACGCTTTTCATAAACAGCAGATTAACAGTAGTTTCTCAAGCGTATTTCCGCTTTTAGTTTCGGCACGAAACGAATATTTACAATGACGCTTTTCGTAAACAACAGATTAACAGGAGCTTCTCAAGCGTCTTTCCGCTTTTAGTTTCGGCACGAAACGAATATTTACAATGACGCTTTTCGTAAACAACGAAGCAATCCAGAATATGTTACACGTTATTTCTTTTCTGAAGAAC
>JAITJX010000014.1 GCA_031278765.1 Tannerella sp.
GATTTCCTGATGGATATTGTCGGCATGGATTACGGCGACAGTTTGGGAACGATCTATTACCTTTCCTGCACGCAATTCCCGTCTTATGTGATTGCCCTGAAAACAGAAACGGACGACCGCGAAGACCCGCTTATCCCCTCTGTTTCGGACGTCTGGGAATCAGCCGGTTTGTATGAGCGCGAAGTCCATGATTTCTTGGGAATTCGTTTCGTGAACAATCCCGACATGCGCCGCCTGTTCCTGCGCCAAGACTGGAAAGGATACCCCTTGAGGAAAGATTACGACGCCAACCCTGACGTCAATCCGGTTCCCTTAGTCAATGAAAATTTGGATGACATGGAAAATGTGCCTGTCATTGAAATTGATAACAGCATAAAAGTCGAGAGAAATTACCCTTTGTTCGAAAAAGGAGAATATGTCGTGAACTTCGGACCGCAGCATCCGGCAACGCATGGCGTGCTGCATCTCCGCGTTTCGCTGGATGGGGAAATCATCAAAAAAATCGACCCCAACTTCGGATACATTCACCGAGGCATCGAAAAGATGAGCGAAGCATATACTTATCCGCAGATATTGCATCTGATAGACCGGATGGATTATCTTTCAGGGACAATCCATCGACATGGCATGTGTCTGGCGGTTGAAAAGGGATTGGAATTAGAAGTTCCCGAACGGGCACACTATATCCGAACCATCATAGACGAATTGACCCGTATTGCCTCCCACTTGTTGGGTTGGGGCTGTATGGCGATGGATATGGGTTCCATTACGGCTTTCGTTTACGGGATGCGCGACAGGGAAAAAATCATGGACATCTTCGAAGAAACCTGTGGAGGCCGTTTAATGGCCAATTACAGCGTTATAGGTGGCGTAATGAACGATATTCATCCCAATTTCCAAAAGAAAGTAAAAGAATTTATCCCCTACATGCGCAAGATGTTGAAAGAACATCACCTCCTGTTTACGGGAAATCCGATTGCCCGCGGGCGCATGGAAGGCGTGGGTTACCTGAGTAAAGAGAAAGCAATCGCTCTGGGTGCAACAGGCCCAACGGGACGTGCTTCCGGATGGAGTAACGATGTGCGTAAAATTGAACCGTATGCCGCCTATCGCCATGCCGATTTCAAAGAAGTGCTTCGTTCAGACGGTTTGACTTTTGATCGATATATTATTCGTTTGGATGAAATTGAAGAATCCTTAAAAATTATCGAACAATTGATAGACAATATTCCGGGTGGCGCTTATGCCGCTAAAACAAAAGCGATTATCAAACTGCCGGAAGGCGAATTTCATCAGCGGGTCGAAGGCGCCCGCGGCGAGTTTGACGTATATATCCACAGTAAAGGCGACAAATATCCCTACCGTGTTAAATTCCGTTCACCGAGTATGACTTTGGTTAGCGCCCTGAAAGCGATTGCCATAGAAACCAAGGTGGCGGATTTGATTATGCTGGGCGGGTCGCTGGATTATGTAGTACCGTGTATTGACAGATAATAAAAGAATATGTTTCATTTTGATGTAGTTACAAATTGGATAGACGAGTTGCTCCGCACTTATTTGCTCGACGGCTGGGCGCTATTCATAGAGTTCGTGCTGATAGGTCTTGTCCTCTTGACGGTTTATGCAGTGCTGGCTCTTATATTGATTTATGTAGAAAGAAAAGTTTGTGCGTTCTTCCAATGCCGCCTGGGTCCGACGCGGGTAGGTCCTTTCGGGATACTTCAATCGGTAGCGGACATGATAAAAATCCTGTTGAAAGAGTTAATCAAGATAAATAAGGTTGACCCCTTGCTGTTCCGTTTGGCGGCGTTCTTGGTGATTATTGCTTCTATCTGCACGTTTGGGGCTATTCCGTTCGACAAAGGGCTTCATGCCGTGGACTTTAACATCGGTGTATTTTATCTGCTGGCTATTTCTTCGCTGGGAGTAGTCGGAATTTTGTTGGCAGGTTGGTCTTCCAACAACAAGTACACCATGATTGGCGCCATGCGTTCGGGAGCGCAACTGATTTCCTACGAGTTGTCCTGCGGCCTGTCCCTGATGACGATGGTCATGCTTTCGGGGTCTTTGCAACTGTCAACCATTGTAGAACAACAGGATTACGCATGGAATATTTTCCGTGGCGGGATTCCGGCAATTATCGCTTTTGTGATTTACCTGATTGCCGGACATGCCGAAACCAATCGCGGTCCTTTCGATTTGCCGGAAGCAGAATCGGAATTAACCGCCGGTTATCATACCGAATATTCGGGTATTCAATTCGGATTTTTCTATCTGGCGGAATACCTGAACATGTTCATTATCGCGGCGATTGCCACGACTTTATTTTTAGGCGGCTGGATGCCGTTGCATGTTCCGGGTTGGGAATCGTTCAACGAAGTGATGAATTATATTCCTCCGGTTCTCTGGTTTTTCGGAAAGACATTTTTCTGTGTCTTCCTAGCTTTATGGGTGCGCTGGACGATGCCGCGCTTGCGGATTGACCAGTTATTGAATCTCGAATGGAAAATTCTGATGCCGCTTAGTTTGCTTAATATCGTATTAATGGCTCTTTGGATAATCTATTTGTAATATGGCACATCTGGAGCAATTGAAAATAAACAATTTCAGAGGATTTGATTCTATTGAAATAGACGGTTTCTCGAAAGTAAACTTGTTTGTAGGAAAAAATAATTCGGGAAAAACTTCTATTCTCGAAGCCTTGTTTCTTATGTCGGGGATGCCTTACACGGATTTACCTTCTGTTATCAATTCATTTCGGGGATTCGGATTGGAAGAAGATGCATTGAAATACTTGTTCTACAATATGTCTTATCAAAACACGCCATCCTTTTACGGCAAGTTTAGCGACGGCAATGAAAGATGGCTTGAATTGGAGGCAATAGCTCAAAAGAGAAAAGATATTTTTTCTATATCAACACCTCAAATTAACGGGGTTAAGTTTTCGTTTTCTCAGAATAATTCCTTACAAAAGGAGACGGTGAAATTTTCTTTGATTTTTAATAACAACCATACTTCGCTGAATGATGAAGCGCAAGAAAGCGTTAGCAAAGCGTTCAATGCTATTTTTATTCCTGCGAACAAAAATGATATTGGAATATTTTCGAGGCTTTCGGAAATGATTCTAAAGAAAGAAAATAACACTATTCTTAAAACTTTACAAGATACTTTTGGCGACCGTATTATTGGAATTACCATAGTAGGCGATGATGTTTATTTTGATATGAAAGACATCAATAGCCTTGTTCCGATTAACATTATGGGCGAAGGTATTAGAAGATTCTTGAGTATTGTTACCGCCATTTCAGGCAAACAAATGGTATTTGCGTGCATTGATGAAATAGAAAACGGGTTGCATTATTCGGCACACAAAAATCTTTGGAAAGAATTGTTGTCCGTTGCTTCACAAAGTGATATTCAGCTTTTTATCACTACGCATAATATTGAGGTACTCTCTTCATTGAAAACCGTTTTGGAAGAAAATTTTACTTCAATGCAAAACGATGTTTCTATTTTTAATGTTGAAAGAACAAAGAAAGTCGGATATATGGCATACAGGTACTCATACAAGGGTTTTATGGGCGCTCTTGAAAATGAAATTGAAATACGGGACTGATTATGAACAATGTTAAAATCTTTGTCGAAGGGATTGCTGACAAAAAATTTTTGTCGGATTATATTAAACACATTTTGCCTGAGTTTACGGTGATTGATAACAAGACAATAATTGCTTGTGGCGGATGTACCGGTATCCATAGTGAAAAAGACGATATGGAGGAAACAATCAGAAAGACCATGATAAAAAACACAAATGATTATGGTATTAATATCGTTATCTTTGACTCCGACAAGGATTTTAATGGCAGGAAAAAAGAAATCGAAAAGTGGAAAGTTGATTTCAATCTGTCTTTTGAGTTATTTCTTTTTCCCAACAATAAAGATAAAGGCACGTTAGAAAATCTGCTTGAAGAAATTATTCCTGAAAAAAATCGTCCCATATTGGATTGCTGGGAGGGTTATGAAAAATGCTTGAAAAGTAAAACAATAAAAGAACGTACACGACCGCTTACTACGCCGGCGAAAAAAACAAAGATATATGGTTATCTTGAAGCATTGGTAGGGGAAAACAGAAGTGAGAAAACGAAAATAAAAGAAAAAGAAAGAGATTACGGGAATATCGATCACTGGGATTTAGAGGCGCCATATCTGAAGCCATTGAAAGAATTTCTTATACAACATTTAATAATCATTTAACAAAATAAGGATGATAGACTATATAAAAAATATATTTTTAGGAATCTGGCGATTGATGCAGGGGATGTACATCACTTTGCTGAACCTTATCCGGCCGAAAGTGACGGAACAATATCCTGAAAACCGGGGCAAAGTGTTTCCTCACGAGCGTTTACGCGGACAATTGATAATGCCTCACAATGAAGCCAATCAACACAAATGTACGGCTTGCGGGATTTGCGAAATGAATTGCCCGAACGGTACTATTCAGGTAATCAGCAAGAAAGAGTTGGATGAAGCAACCGGAAAGGAAAAGAAAGCGCTGGATAAATACATTTACGATATAGGGAGTTGTATTTTCTGTTCCTTGTGTACGATTTCCTGTCCGCAAGACGCGATTGTGTGGTCGAATAATTTTGAACATGCAGTTTTTACAAAACCGAAATTGTACGAAACGCTGAATAAGGAAGGTTCTTCTTTAATGAAAAAAATGAAGTAAAAATGAAAACAAAAGACGAGATTGATAAAATTAGAGCGGTTGTTCTCTATATTCTGGCTCAATTTCCAAACGGGATTGACCTTATCAAGTTGTTTAAGATTATGTATTTTGCACAGAAAGCACATTTGGTCAAATACGGTAGAGGTATTATGGGCGATTCTTTTTATGCTTTAAAGCATGGACCTGTCCCTTCGTTTACGTATAAGTCTATTCAAGTGAATCAAGGTAAAATTAAAGCGACAGCCGATTTAGATGAAATTGCAGCGGTAATTAGCTTGAGGGATAACAAAATGTATGCTAAGATAGATGTCGACAAAGAGGAACTGTCTGTTTCCGATGTGAAATGTATAGATAATGCTATCGCAGAATATAAAAATGTGGATTCTTATGCTTTATCCGACCTTTCTCACGATGAAGCATGGAAAGAAGCCTATATGCGTTCGCAAGATGATCCGGAAAAGAATAAGATGACTTTGATTGATATTGCCAATGCTGGAAATGCTTCTACTCATATTATTGATAAAATTCGTGAAAGCGAACAAATAAGAATGGCTTTTTCTTGACAAGATGCTGGATTGGAAAAAACAACTGGGAGAATTAAAAAGTAAAGCTAAACAAATTACCGATAATTCGTTTTCTATAGGAAAAGTTTTAAAAATGGCTTTAACCGAAGAAGATGGTATTGTGTTGAAAAATAACGAAACAGAAAGATCCAAGTATTTTGTTGTCGTGGGCCAAGACCGAGATAAAGGATTAGTAGGTTCGTTATTGGTAAACAGCAATGTGAATTTCAATGTTATCAATACTAAAGAATTGTTAGACTGTCAATTCCCTTTGCGAAAAGAAAATTATGCTTTTTTAGATTACAATAGCTATTTAGACTGTAGCGAGCTATTTGAAATGGATAAAATTAAGATTATAAAAAGAGGTACGGAAAAAGGGGAATTAACGGAAAGAGATAAAATGTTGATAATGGAGCATCTTTATAATTCCGACGTTATTTCTGTAAAATTGAAAAAACGGTATAAAATTGTGAACGATTAAATAAAGAAATAATGATATATGGATCCTATAATTAATTTAATTTTATTTATCTGCTTGGGGATAGCGATGTTGTTGTTATCCGTTTTAGCGGTGTCGTCCAAAAGTTTATTGCGGTCGGCCACTTACCTGCTTTTGGTTTTGATAGGTACGGCAGGTTTGTATTTGTTTCTGAACTATCACTTTCTGGCAGCCGTTCAGTTATCGGTATATGCCGGAGGCGTTCTGATATTATTCATTTTTGCCATTTTCCTGACTCATTCGAAAGAAACGGTTTTGGAAAAACATCAATGGCAGAAATATGTTTACGGGGCGTTGGCTTTTCTTGGCGGAATCGCGGTGACTGCTTTCGCTTTATTGAAACATCAGTTTGTTTATTCGGGCAACACAAGCATGGAAGGCGACCGGGAAATCGACATGAAACTGATAGGAGAAACCTTGATGGGAACGGAAAAATATCAGTATCTCCTGCCTTTTGAGGTGTTGAGTATCCTGTTGCTGGCCGCGATTATCGGGGGAATTTTAATTGCAAGAAAAAGATAAGATTATGATACGAATAGAATATTATTTGATAATCAGCACGTTGATGTTTTTCATCGGGATTTACGGTTTCATTACCCGGAAAAACATGATTGCTATCCTGATATCCCTGGAATTAGTATTGAACGCGGTAGAAATCAATTTTGCGGTTTTCAACCGCTATTTGTTCCCCGGACAATTGGAAGGAATGTTTTTCACAGTCTTCGGCATTGCCATTACCGCAGCAGAAACGGCTATCGCATTGGCTATCATCATCAATGCCTACCGAAGTATCGGAAACATTGATATCAAGAATCTAAATAAAATGAAAGGATAACCGCAGCATATACTTTGTATTTTTTCCCAAAGCGCAAAATTAAAAGCAACAATAATGACAGTCAATAAATTAATACTCGGCGACAATCTTGAAGTCTTGAAGACGATGGATAGCGACTCGATAGATTTAATCTATCTGGATCCGCCGTTTTTCAGCAATCGCGACTATGAGGTTATCTGGGGCGACGAAGGGGAAATACGCAGTTTTCAGGACAGATGGGCAGGAGGGATCGACCACTACATTGGCTGGCTCAAGGAACGGGTAGAACAAATGTACCGCGTTTTAAAACCAACAGGATCTATTTTTTTGCATTGCGACTGGCATGCCGACGCTTACATACGTGTGGATATTTTAGACAAGATTTTCGGACAACATAAATTAATCAATCAAATAGCATGGTGCTATACATCTGCTGCAAATACAAAACATCGTTTGCCTCAAAAACACGATACTATATTCTGGTATGCTAAAGGAAATACCTATACTGCCAATATAGATGATATTAGGATACCTTATAATACGAAAACCGAAGCAAATTACAAAGAAGGTTTAAAGGGATCGGGAACACTTTACGATGGGAAAATAAAATCGGATGAAGGTATTTTGAACGAAAAAGGGAAAGTCCCTGAAGATTGGTGGACAGATATTGCCATTGCCGCCCGTTACCCGAAAGGCAGTCCGAATAATATCGGCTATCCCACTCAAAAACCCATGGCTCTACTCGAACGCATTATCAAATGTGCCAGTAATGAAGGAGATACAATCCTCGATCCTTTTATGGGAGGCGGCACCACGATTGCTGTGGCAGACAAACTCAACCGGCACTGGGTAGGCATAGACCAGTCGGTGCAGGCGGTCAAAGTAACCGAGCTGCGATTGAATCAGCAAACGGACTTGTTTACAAATATATACGCCAATTCCTATACCTTGCAACTCTATAAATACGATTATGATACGCTTCGCTATCAAAATGCTTTTGAATTTGAGAGTTGGATTGTCGGGCAATTTGGCGGAACAAGTAATGCGAAACAGCGAAACGATTTCGGTTTAGACGGAAAAATGCCCGATAACACCCCCATTCAGGTAAAACGTTCGGAAAATATCGGACGGAATGTTATTGATAACTTCTTTGCGGCAGTTCAGCGCAGTGATAAAAAGTTATTTGATAAAAATATCAGAGAAGCAAAGCCGGTCGGCTATGTCATTGCATTTTCTTTTGGTCGAGGCGCTGTTGAAGAAGTCGCCCGATTGAAAAACAAGGAAAATATCACGATAAAATTAGTAACGGTCGATGAAATTATCCCGATAGCTAAAAAACCGGCAATCCATATCGAAATAAACGAATTGTCAAGAAACGAAGACGGAACGCGCGAAATCGAATTTATTGCTACCGGGCAAAGCAAGGCGGGTATTGAGTTTTATAGTTGGGATTTCAATTATCAAATCGACAGGGGATTTAAACCCTCTGTTATTATCGATAAAGAAGGAAAACAAAAGCGTCTGTTAAAAGCAGGCTCCTATCCTGTTGCCGTTAAGGTGGTAGATAATGACGGACTTGAAAGCATAGAAGAAATAAAATTAAAAGTGAACGGAACAATAGAATTTCAATAATAGTAAACAGTTAAAAAAATGGAATATAGCTTATTAATCATAGCAACGCCCTTTCTCCTTTTCCTTTTTCTGGGATTAGCGGGAATGAAGATGAAACCGTTTGTTGCCGGTATTATCGGAACTTTAGGTATGGGTTTATGTGCTGTCTTGGCTTATATGCTGGCATATCAATATTTTTTCGGTATAGGTAAAATCGGCGGGGAATGGGTCGGACAAATCCCGTTCAATATCGAATGGCTTCGGTTTACCGACAAACTGCACATTGATCTGGGAATACTCATAGACCCGATTTCGGTGATGATGTTAGTCGTGATTACGACCGTTTCGCTGATGGTGCATCTTTACAGTCTGGGTTACATGAAAGGAGAAAAAGGTTTTCAACGCTATTACGCTTTCCTGTCCCTGTTCAGTTTTTCCATGTTGGGACTGGTGGTCGCTACGAATATTTTCCAGATGTATATTTTCTGGGAATTAGTAGGAGTCAGTTCATACTCCTTAATTGGTTTTTACTATACAAAGCCCTCGGCGGTGGCGGCTTCCAAAAAGGCATTTATCGTGACCCGCTTTGCCGACCTGGGATTTTTAATCGGGATATTGATCTTGTCTTATTATACCGGTACGTTTGATTTTGGTTTGTTAACCGCAAGTCATGCCGATTTGGTAACGACTTCTATGGCTGGAGGCACATTTATGGGATTATCCATTGCTACTTGGGCGTTGGCGCTCATCTTTATGGGCGGAGCCGGAAAATCGGCCATGTTTCCGTTACACATTTGGTTGCCCGATGCGATGGAAGGGCCTACTCCCGTTTCGGCTTTAATCCATGCCGCGACAATGGTGGTAGCAGGCGTATATTTAGTCGCCCGTTTATTTCCCGTTTACTTCTTTGCCGCTCCCGACGTATTGGAAATGATTGCGTTTGTTGGAGCCTTTACTGCTCTGTTTTCGGCGATTATAGCCATTACACAAACCGATATTAAACGGGTGTTGGCTTTCTCTACCATTTCGCAAATTGCTTATATGATGGTTGCTTTAGGCGTTTCGGAGTACGGCGACCACAATGGATTAGGCTATATGTCGTCCCTGTTTCATTTATTTACTCATGCTTTTTTCAAAGCCCTTTTGTTTCTGGGGGCAGGGTCGGTTATCCACGCGGTTCACAATAACGAAATGAGTCACATGGGAAACCTGCGAAAATTCATGCCGGTTACACATATTACGTTTTTAATTGCCTGTCTGGCGATAGCCGGTATTTGGCCCTTCTCCGGATTTTTCAGTAAAGATGAAATATTGGCGGCTGCGTTCCATAATCATTCGGTGATTTTCTGGACATTGTGGGTAGTTGCCGGATTGACGGCTTTTTATATGTTCCGTTTGTATTACCGTATCTTCTGGAATGGCAACAAGCAATACAACGAACATCACCAACCGCACGAATCGCCCTGGTCAATGGCTGTGCCGTTAATTATTTTGGCCGTATTCTCTGTTTTCTCCGGTTTCATTCCGTTTGCCGATTTTATCAGTAGCGATAACATTCCTTTTCATACGCATATCGACGGGTTTGTAGCTTCGTTAAGCATTGGCGTAGCTGTGTTGGGTATTGGCGTAGCGACGGTTTTGTATCTCAAAGACAATAAAAAGCCGGTGGAAATTGCTCAATCCCTGGGCGGTTTCTACAAAGCGGCGTTGCACAAATTTTATTTGGATGAAGTGTGGATGTGGGTGACTCAAACGGTGATTTTCCGCTATATTTGCGAACCGGTTAAATGGTTCGACCGTCATATTGTTGACGGCGCTATGAACGGCTTGGCTTGGTCGACACAGAAGATTTCAGCTTCTGTCAAAGGTTTGCAATCGGGTCAGGTACAGTTTTATGCGTGGATATTTGTGTTCGGGTCTATTGTGATTGCCGCATTGGTGTTATTTTTATAAGATGATATAATTAAAATGAATAAGCAGCATTTTTTTTCTGTGTTGAGAAGGTTAAAATTATTCTATTTATGCGACCATTTTCGGTTTTATATTCAAAAATATAAAAATCGAAAGGTAAACAATCATTTTAAAAAGAATTATCCGCAATTGGCATTGCCTCCTGATTATCTGATATACGAATCGTTTTCAATGAATTATGATAAATATTATACAGGAAGTATTGATACGGTGAATTGGTTAATCGAGCATTTCAGTAAATATATTGAACTTAAAAATAAAAAGATTCTTGATTGGGGATGTGGCCCCGGCCGGGTAATCAGGCATCTTCCTTCCATGATTGGAAACGGATGCGAGTTTTATGCTACCGATTATAATGAAAAATCAATTGAATGGTGTTCTGAAAATTTACATGGAATCCGTTTCAACAAAAATACGATAGAAGCAAAGTTGCCTTATCCGGATAACTATTTTGATGTGATATATGGTATTTCAATTTTTACGCATTTATCCGAGCAAATGCATTATAATTGGTATAATGAATTGTTGCGAATCTTGAAAAAGGAAGGTATCCTTTTTGTCACAACCCAGGGGGATAACTTCAAATCCAAATTACTTCCATCCGAACTTGCTCAATATAGTCAGGGGAAATTATTGGTGCGGGAAAGTGGAAAAGAAGGACATCGTACATTTTCTGCATTTCAACCTAAAGCATTTATGCAGAATCTATTTAAAAATGTCGAGATATTACTGCATGAGGAAACTAAACCTCTAAATTACTTGCCACAAGATGTGTGGATTATAAGAAAATAATTAAGTTATGAATATTTTATCTTTATTTGTCGTCGTTCCGGTTTTTATGATTTTGTTTCTGTTTTTATGTAAAGACATGAAACAAATTCGTACCGTTATGGTTATGGGGGCCTCTGCCTTACTGATTCTGGCCGCTACATTAACCGTATTATTTATTCAGGAAAGGGCGGTTTCCGATGCGGAAATGTTATTTGTTTCAAGCACAGTCTGGTATGCGCCGTTAAATATCACTTATACCGTAGGGGTGGACGGAATATCGGTTGTCATGCTTATTCTTTCGTCCATTATCGTTTTCACGGGTGTATTTTCTTCGTGGAATATGAACATGGCTAAGGAATACTTTTTATGGTATTGTTTGTTGTCGGTAGGAGTCTTCGGATTTTTCATCTCCATCGACTTGTTTACCATGTTTTTGTTTTACGAAGTTGCGTTGATACCGATGTATTTGCTTATCGGCTTGTGGGGAACAGGAAAAAAAGAGTATTCGGCAATGAAACTGACCCTGATGTTGATGGGAGGTTCCGCTTTCCTGCTGATTGGGATTATCGGCATCTATTACGCTTCGGGACATACGAGTATGAATCTGTTGGAAATTGCTAATAACTTGCATATTCCCATCGAGTACCAACGCTGGTTATTTCCGGCTACATTCTTGGGATTTGGCGTTTTAGGCGCATTGTTTCCTTTCCATACATGGTCGCCCGATGGTCATGCTTCGGCGCCAACCGCGGTTTCCATGCTTCACGCCGGCGTTTTGATGAAATTAGGCGGTTACGGCTGTTTCCGCGTCGCCATTTACCTGATGCCGGAAGCCGCTCACGAATTGGGGTGGATATTCCTGATACTGACCGGTATTAGCGTGGTTTACGGTGCGTTTAGCGCGGTTGTTCAAACCGACTTGAAATACATCAATGCCTATTCGTCGGTGAGCCATTGCGGACTGGTTTTGTTTGCCGTCCTGATGATGAATCAAAACGCGATGACGGGCGCCGTGATGCAAATGCTTTCCCACGGTTTGATGACGGCTTTGTTCTTTGCTTTAATCGGCTTGATTTACGGCAGAACGCATACCCGCGACATTCGCGAAATGGGCGGATTGATGAAAATAATGCCTTTTGCTTCCGTCTGTTATGTAATTGCGGGTTTGGCTTCGTTGGGACTTCCGGGGCTAAGCGGTTTTGTGGCTGAAATGACTATTTTTGTAGGTTCGTTTCAACATGCCGATCTGTTTCACCGGGTGTTGACGATTGTCGCTTGTTGTTCGATTGTTATCACGGCGGTTTACATTTTGCGGACGGTAGGAAAAATTCTTTACGGACCGGTTCAGGATACTCATCATATCGGATTACCCGATGCAGCGTGGTACGAAAAGGTTTCTGCCGTTGGTTTGATCGTAGCGATTGCCGCGATGGGGCTGTACCCTTCCGGAGTGTCGGAAATCATCAGCGACAGTTTAACGCCTATTATTACAAAATTAAACTTCTAACAATATGGATTTTAGTAACTTTTTATTCATGGGACAGGAAATAGGATTGGTTATCTTATTTGTTTTTTTGTTCTTGTACGATACTTTCTGTTCCGAAAAAGGGAAACAATATTTTCAAGGTGTAGCCTGTGTTTTGTTCGCCGTTCACACGCTATTGGGATTTTTCCCCGTGGCAACCGGCGAAGTTTTCGGCGGAATATATATCAATACGCCTTTGACCGTTTTTATGAAGAATATCCTCAATGTGGGCGCCTTGCTTGTCTTTCTTCAGACCAAGTCGTGGCTGGCTTCTGCTGATACCGTTCATCGGCGGGGAGAGTTTTTCACTATCACGCTTGTCACCCTGTTAGGGATGTATATTATGGTGTCGGCGGGAAATTTCATGATGCTTTACATCGGGATGGAAACCGCGTCCCTGCCGTTGGCTTGCCTGGCGGCATTCAACAAATACCGGGAAAAATCGGCGGAAGCCGGGGTGAAATACATTTTGATTTCCGCCTTGTCGTCCGGAATCATGTTGTTCGGTTTATCCTTTTTATACGGAGGTTTAGGTAGTTTCTACTTTTCCGATATGGCGGCCAATGTCATTGCTTCTCCTTTGGTGATTTTAGGATTTGTATTTTTCTTTGGCGGTTTGGCGTTCAAACTTTCTTTAGTTCCGTTTCATTTGTGGACAGCCGATGTTTATGAAGGCGCTCCGACGAGTGTTACGGCTTATTTATCGGTCATATCCAAAGGAGCCGCTGCTTTCGCCTTGATTTTTGTGCTGTATAAAGTCTTCGGACAAATCGAAGCCGTTTGGACTCCCATTCTTTGGTGGTTATCGGTCATTACCATTACGTTGGGAAACTTATTCGCTATTCGTCAGAAAGACATTAAGCGTTTTTTTGCGTTTTCGTCTATTTCTCAAGCGGGTTATATCCTGTTGGGAATTATTGCGGGAACGGCTCAGGGAATGACGGCAACTGTTTTTTATGTCTTGGTTTACGTCTTTTCCAATCTGGCTGCTTTCGGTGTGATTTCCGCCGTAGAGCATCATTCCAAGGGCAACACTTCGATTTCGGCTTTCAACGGTTTGTACAGTTCGAATCCGAGACTGGCTTTTGTCCTGATGTTGTCCGTATTTTCGCTGGGAGGTATTCCTATTTTCGCCGGGTTTTTCAGCAAGTTTTTCATCTTTATGGCTGCCGCCGAACAGGGATTGTACATCCTGGTATTCATCGCTTTGTTGAATACTGTTATCTCCCTGTATTATTACTTGCTCATTGTGAAGGCCATGTTTATCAGGGAAAGCGAACCTGACGCCGTCGGGAAGTTCCGGACGGATAACTATAACCGGATAAGTCTGGTTATTTGTACGGCAGGTATTTTAATTATTGGCTTCCTAAGCGGCATTTACGAGCAAATCGGTATCTTGAGTT
>JAITJX010000036.1 GCA_031278765.1 Tannerella sp.
AATAAGAGAGGCTATTCATAATTACCCCACTATGGTTTTTGAATTTCGAAATTTAGTAGATGGTTTTGAATCGAAATTCAGTTATACAGAACAAAAAATTAGTACAAAACAAACAAAAAGTGTAGAGGTCACCGATAAGGTCACCGATAAGGTCACCGATAAGGTCACCGATAAGGTCACCGATAACCAGCAATTAATTTTAGACAGCATAATTAAAAATCCACATGTAACATCACGGGAATTATCGCTCATCGTGGGTATTTCTGCAAGAAAAGTAAAAGAAAATATCTCCAAACTAAAAGAAAAAGGCTTGGTTGAACGCATAGGAAACGAGAGAAACGGTTATTGGAAAATAATCGGATAAACAACAGTTAGTTGTCATCATGCCTCCATTATTTTACGGCTAACCTGGCTCTCCGTATGTCCATACCTTTGAAGTATTGGTTTAGAAGACATCCATTATAAATACTTTTCTTTTATCGCTGTAATTGAAAAAAGAAAAAAATAGCAAGACACAAATTGTATCTACGTAATTAAAATTTTTAAATATAAAAACATGAAAATCGGTTATATTCTTGATACGAATCCGCTTACTGACAGAAGATCATATTCAGGTATTAATTATTACACCTGCAAAGCATTAATGAAAGTCGGATTTGAAGTTGTATGGATACCTGTAAAGCGTTATTTTTTTGAATATGCATTGTTCGGCTTTTTAAAACGTTTATTCCGCCTGTTTGGCAAAAATATTGGCTTAGATTTTATCTGGAGGGCATTCTTCAGTAATCTTAGCCTCAACAGGAAGATGCTTGACACCGTCGATTATATCCTTGTTCATCACATCACGGACGGCTATTTTTTACGTACGCGTAAACCCGTCATTACTTATCAGGACGCTACATTATTTTCCTGTATAGATTATTATTCCGAAACGACCGGTTTGACAAAATGGAATAAATCCGACATTAAGCAATTGGAAAAACGGTTATATGAGAAAAGTTCGCGGATTATCGCTGCTTCCGACTGGCATGCCACTTCTTTGAAAATCGATTATTTTATTCCTGACCACAAAATTGTAAGGATTAATTTCGGTGCAAACATTGATGATGATGGAATATTGCCGGCGCCTGTGGCTTCTCCTGAAAATGGTAACACTGTCAATATTCTTTTTATTGGCATCGACTGGGTACGTAAAGGGGGTAATATGGCTATTCTCATTTGCGAGGAATTGATAAAAAAGGGAATCAATGCACATCTTCATATTTTGGGATCTACCTCCCCCCTGCAATATGCAAACTTATTAAGATCAGACGCTTATACGGTATATGGACTGCTTAACAAAAACAATCCCAAAGATTATCGCAGGTTTACAGATATCCTGTCGAAAGCAGATCTGTTATTGACGCCGACAATAGCGGAAGCCGCAGGGATAATGTTTTGTGAAGCAAGCGCCTACGGGATACCGATCTTTACTCATCATACGGGAGGAACCGCATCTTATGTGGTGAATGGAGTAAATGGCTATGGATTTCCGGTTGGAACGGACGCCGAAATTTTTGCAGATAAAATTAGAGAATGTATTATTTCCGGCGAGTTGAAAAAACTGCGGAAAAGCGGACGCCAGTGGTATGAACAAAACTCAAACTGGGATTTGTTCGGACAAAAATTTAAAAGAATGATTGAGCAAATAGCGGAGGAGCAAAAATAACAAATAAACCAATAATAATTATCAAAATGATTGTAAATAAAGATTATATTCTTTCGAGAATAAAGACATTGACGAAAAATAATGCGTCCGTTCATAATAATGAGCAAAACAGTGTGGCTAAAATATTAAAGATTAAATACGCTTTACCGAAATGGTTAAGACAATTAATTTTCAGTTCCTTTAACCCCGTCTTTTCCATATCAAAACAACGCATTTTGGAGAAAAAAGGGAGAAATGCAATAAGAGTCATTCCTGGTATTATTTCGACTGGTATAGCCTTAAATTTTATTTTAGACAGTTTGCTCGAAAATGTGAAGATGGAATTTGATACTTCTCTTTTCTACCCAAATCAGGACGAAGAAATAATCAATTTTATTGACAACCGGGTCAAGTGCGCTTTCAGCGGATTTGAATATGTCCCAAGGAGTGCGGAAGCAAAGAACGACAAAGAAAATCAGATTCAGATCAGGGAAATGGTAAAAAAAAGTGGTCGGGAATATTATTCCCTCGTTATGGATAAGAGCAAATATTATTTGCCGGGAGATTTTTTCACTTCTTATGTTTTTCTCTATCATTACGGATTGAAATATTTCCCATTCTTTTCCGGATATATTGAGAATAAAGTCTTTTTAGATATCGGAGCTTATTGCGGCGATACAAGTTTGATATTTACCCGTTACAATCCGAGTGTTATTTATGCTTATGAGCCGGTAAGCCGGAATTATAGCCTGCTGGAGGCAACCGTTAAGAAAAACCTGCTCAAAGATAAGGTAATTCCGTTGAAAAAAGGTCTGGGTGATGAGAAAGGTGTGTTTTATATAAACATATCAGGACCGTCCTCATCATTAAATACAAACGTGCAGAATAACGCCAATATGGAAGCGGTTGAAGTATCAACACTGGATGACGAATGTGAAGGCCGGCAGATAGGGCTGATAAAAATGGATGTGGAAGGTTTTGAATTTAATGTTATTAAAGGAGGATTAAAAACAATATGCAGAGACAAGCCGGTCATGATAATTTCAATATATCATACGGCAAAAGATTTTTTTGAAATACCGCCGATGATTTTATCCGCATGTCCGGATTACAGGCTTAAATACCTGGACTTGAAACCGTCGGATTTGATTGAGGAAAAGGTTCTTGTTTGTTATCCGTCGGATTTAACTTCCGGTCAAAAGTGACACAGCCGTGTTACGTAAATATAATTTCTTTATAATATAAACAATAATTACCGCTTTTATGCTGAATCACAAATCAATATTAATCACCGGCGGCACGGGTTCGTTCGGAAGAAAATTCGTAGAAACCATTTTCAATCAATATCCGAATATAAAGCGTTTGGTCGTATATTCGCGGGACGAATTGAAACAGTTTGAAATGGCTCAAACTTATTCGGATACCAAATATCCGCAAATAAGGTATTTTATCGGCGACGTCAGAGACGGCGAACGATTGAAAAGAGCTTGTGAAGGAATAGATGTAATCATTCATGCGGCTGCATTGAAACAGGTTCCTACGGCCGAGTTGAATCCCGACGAATGTATCAAAACAAATATCGGCGGGGCGCAAAATGTCATTAATGCAGCGATTTCGCAAAATATAAAAATTGTTGTCGCTCTCTCTACCGACAAAGCGGCTGCTCCGATAAACCTTTACGGTGCAACGAAATTATGCTCGGACAAATTGTTTATTGCAGCGCACAATGTCAAGGGAGCGCGTGATTTGCGATTTTCGGTTGTAAGATATGGCAACGTAATGGGTTCAAGAGGTTCCGTGATTCCTTTCTTTATGAAGAAAAAAGGAGAAGGCATGATTCCTGTTACGCACAAGGAAATGACGCGATTTAACATCTCATTGGAAGAAGGCGTTGAAATGGTGCTCTGGGTGATAGAGAATGCGTTGGGAAAAGAAATATTCGTCCCTAAAATACCTTCATACAAAATCGAAACGGTAGCAAAAGCCATTGCTCCCGAAGCAAAAATTGAATATATCGGTATTCGTCCGGGCGAAAAGTTGCACGAAGAAATGATAACTGAGAGCGATTCATACAATACAATTGAATTTGACAGATATTATGCAATCCTTCCGTCTGATATAGATAAGGAAATGTATATTAAACATTTTCACGCCAGAGAAGTTCCGCAGGGCTTCAGATATAATTCAGGCACAAACTCACAGTGGGAAACCATAGAGTCAATGCGGGAAAAAATAGTAAAATACGTGGATAAAAACTTCAGCGTATAAAATGAGAGTAGCCATCATACAGGCACGTTGCGGTTCGACACGATTCCCCGAGAAAATATTTGCCGATATTTGCGGATTGCCGCTTATTTGGCATGTGATCGACCGTCTGTCTTATTGCACAAAGATAGATAAAAAGATGATTGCGACGACAATCAATAAGAGCGACAACAGCCTGGAAAAATGGGCGAAAGAACAGTGTGTCCCTGTTTTCAGAGGCAGTGAAAACGATGTCCTGAACCGCTATTACCGGGCGGCTAAATCATTGGACTTGAAAGATGAAGACATCATCATCCGCATTACGGCCGATGATCCGTTCAAAGAGCCTGCCTTGATAGACAAAGTAATTGAAACAGTCGAGAAAAGAGAAGCCGATTTCGCTTACAACAATAATCCTCCAACTTTTCCGGAAGGTCTTGACTGTGAAGTTTTCACCATGCAATCTTTGGAGACGGCAGATAAAAACGCGACCGACAGTTACGAACGCGAACATGTTACGCAATACATGTACCGCCATCCCGAAATATTCAAAGGAAAAAACATTAGCCAATCGGACGATTTATCATATATCCGGCTTACGCTCGACACAGCCGAAGACTATAAAATGACAAGCGAAATATATCAACATTTATTCAAAGAAAATCATCTGTTCACTTTAATAGATGTATTGCGGCTTTTTGAAAAATATCCCGAAATCAGGGAGATTAATTCAGCCGTAAAACGTAGCGACATGTATAAAAATACCAATCATGGAAAGAATCAGTAAACTTGAAAGAGAATACGTTGGACAGGCGCTTGACAATGCTTTTGCCACTTCGTTAAACAGCGTATTCAACAATAAACTCGAAAAAGAATTTGCCGAAAAATTCAATGCCAAATTCGCCATTGGCCACTGCAACGGTACCGCAACAATGCACACCGCCCTTGCCGCGCTTGGCGTAAAAGCGGGCGACGAAGTTATCGTACCGCCGCTCACGATGAGCAGCACTTCATTTGCCGTACTTCATAACGGTTCCGTACCGGTCTTTGCAGATGTGGAGAAAGAGACATTTAACATTTCACCGGAAGCAATCGAAAAGGTCGTCACACCCCGGACAAAAGCAGTCATCACGGTCGCACTGTACGGATTATCGCCCGATTACGAAAAGATATTGTCCGTATGCAAGAAACACAACCTTTTCCTGATAGAAGACAATGCCGAATGTTTTCTGGGTGAATACGGCGGGAAATTAGTGGGTGAATACGGCGATTTTGCAAGTTTCAGTTTTCAGGCGAGCAAGCATCTGACAAGCGGTGAAGGCGGCATGTTGATTTGCAATAATGAAGAGTATGCCGACAACGCAAGGCGTTTCAACTGTCTGGGATACGCAGGCGTCAATGCCAAACAGGGGAAAATTACACGCCAAGACATTCAGGATCCCGATTACGCAAGACACATCGCTTTGGGATTCAACTATCGCATGTCGGAACTTCAGGCTGCCATTGCCTGTGCGCAACTGGAACGGGCGGAAGAATTGGTGAACAGACGGATAAAAGTGGCCGGCATTTTCGATGAAGCAGTAAATCAAACGGATTTATTGACACGACAGGCAGAGCCTGAAGGATATAAAAACTCATACTGGTCATATTCCGTTGTCTTGAATACCGACCGACCCGAAAGGGAATGGCGCCGCTTCCGCGATTTATTTCAACAAAACGGTGGCGACGGATATTATGCCGCCTGGCTGCTTTCCTATCAGGAACCGTTATTTCGTAACATCATACAAAAATGGAAGGGGGTATGGCAAAAGTATGAAACAGGACTGTGTCCCACCGCCGAATACCTGCAAAAACGCATGATACAACTCAAAACAAACTACTGGAATATCCGGGAAGCAGAAAAACAGGCTGAAATATTATATAAAACAATAAAACAATACACATCATGAAACCATTTAATAAAGAAATAAAAATAGGCAACCGCCTGATAGGGAAAGGACATCCCGCTTACATCATTGCCGAAATAGGCGCTAATTTTGACAACGACATCGACAAGGCCAAACGGCTGATTGATGCGGCAAAAGAAGCCGGCGCCGATTGTGCGAAATTCCAGAGTTTTCTTTCCGACCGTATCGTGTCGGGCAAGGGTTTTGCTTCGATGACGCTTAAAGGCGTACACGGCACTTGGGGACGTGGCGTTGACGAAGTGTTCCGCGATGCCGAATTTCCACGTGCATGGCATAAGGAACTGGCAGACTACTGCAATAAAACAGAGATTCATTTCTCAAGTTCTCCGTATGATTTTGAAGCGGTCGATTTGTGTGTGGCCGTTGGAGCGCCGTACATTAAAATCGGATCGGGCGATATTACCTGGCTCGAAATGCTGGAATATATTGCAAAAACAGGCAAACCGCTTTTTCTTGCAACAGGAGATGCTACAATGGCCGAAATCGACGAAGCGGTGCGCACAATACAAGGCGCCGGCTGTAATGACTTGGTATTGATGCAATGTATCACCAATTACCCGTCGCTGGTGGAAAGCGCCAATATCAATGTTCTAAGAAATTATAAAAAATCGTTTGATATTCTGACCGGCTATTCCGACCATTCACCCGGCAGCGTCGTGGTTTTGGGCTCGATTGCACTGGGGGCATGCGTGATAGAAAAACATTTCACCTTGGATAAAAAAGACAAAGGCCCCGACCATAATCATTCGATGGATATGGAGGAGTTTACAAAGATGGTAAAGGATATTCATTTGCTGGAATCTGCGATGGGAAGTACACAGAAATTCGTTGTGGAAGAAGAAAGCGAAACAGTGATCGTACAGCGCAGAGGCCTGTATGCCAAACGGGACATTAAAGCCGGAGACACCATTCAACTTGAAGACATTGACGTTCTACGTCCCGCTCTCGGTATCCCACCGAAATTCAGGAATATCATTGCAGGGAAAAAAGCCGTCAAAGACATCGACAAAGGAATGCCGATTTATTGGGAAAGCATTTAGAATAAAAAATAAGAGTCAAAAATAATAAATATGAAAAAGAAAAAGTACACGCATGATGAGGCGTTTCATAATATGACTACGCCTAATATTGTTGTTCCTATTGTGTTGAAAATTGCCCCCCACCCCACCCCACCACCACCACCACACACACATGCAATATTCTGGCTGTCAAATAAATAGCGTCGTCGACTTTGGCTGCGGGATAGGCACTTGGTTAAAAGCCTTTAATGATAATGGTGTAAAAGAGATTTTAGGATTGGATGGAGAGTGGTGTAATACGGATTTATTGTATAAATACATAAATAAACAACAATTTAAATATGTAGATATGGAAATGGCAATAAGCTTGGATAAAACTTATGACTTGGTTATATCATTGGAAGTTGCAGAGCATATTTCGGAAAAATCGGCTGACACTTTTGTCCGATCATTAGTGAATGCAGGCAAAGTTATTTTCAGCAGCAATTCCGGGACAGGGAGGAGACCATCATGTTAATGAACAGTGGCCTTCTTATTGGCAAAGTAAATTTAAAAAATATGGATATTGTTTTCACGATATCCTTCGATGGAAAATATGGAACCATCCCGATGTGGATCTATGGTATAAACAAAACATGTTTATTGTTGCCCATGAAAGTATAGAAATCAAAGACAATGATCACTGCAAGCAAAACATTGTGGATATCGTCCATCCAGAGTATTTTCGGTACAAAACCACATGTTATGTTTCAGTTTCCCAATCATTCACTTCTATAATATTTGCTTTTAAAATATTTGTAAAGAATTTATTGCGTAAAATTAGATTAATATCGTAAACAACAAAGGATGAACTCTTACGAAAAATTATTGGTAATGGTACATAACGACATGCTTGCGAAAGCAGACGCCATCGTGCTGCTCGAAGGCGACGGTTTCAACCGGCTGAATAAGGCGGCTGAACTGTATGGAAACGGATATGCTCCGGCAGTAGTTTTTTCGGGAGGAATTACGGATTATGCCTACGGCAGTTATCCTTTTGAAGACTGTCTGCCGAAACTGCTTGAATTGGGCATAAAACGTGAAGACGTCATTCACGAAGGCAAGTCGTTAAACACAAAGGAGCAGGCCATAAATGTGAACAGACTGACAACGGAGCGAGGATGGGAAAGACTTATTTTAACAGCATCTCCCGGCCATCAATGCCGCGCTTATCTGACTTTCTTAAAAAATATAAATCCCGGCATTATTTTGATGAACGCTCCCTGCGATAATTTATCGTGGTTTGAAAAAGAAGCATGGGGCATGCGTTTCGATTTGCTTGAACAGGAACAGCAGCGCATCGAAAAATATACGGCGCAAGGCGACCTTGCAACAGTCGAAGAGGCTATTAATTATCAGAAATGGAAAGAAAAACAAATAACTGCCAATAATAACATTTAAGCATAATAACTTATAATAAAAAATAAAACAAACAAATATGGATATTTGAGGGAATTTATTTCAAATTTTTCAGAACAGTTTGATGAAACGGAAAAGTCGCTATTTACGGCTGCAACGAAATTTCGCGATTTAGAGGAATGGAATTCGCTTATAGCCCTTTCTGTTATTGGAATGGTAGATGAACAATATGATGTTCAATTAAAAGGAAAAGATATACGTAATGCTCAAACAATTGAGGAATTGTATAATATGGTAAAATCATACTTGAAATGAACTATAATCCGTTCTCTTTAGAAAACAAAACAATATTGGTTACCGGCGCTTCGTCCGGCATTGGGTGCGCCATTGCCGTAGAATGTTCAAAGATGGGCGCGACAATGGTCATCACAGCGCGCAACAGCGAACGATTACAGGATACGTATCAACAGATGCAAGGAAGCGGCCACCGGCAGATAATCGCCGATTTGAACAACGAAGAAGACTTAAAAAGATTGGCCGGAGATGCTCCGGAATTTCATGGAATAGTACATAATGCCGGAATTACCAAAACATTGCCTTTCAAGTTTATCAACAGAAAGGATTTTGATGTTTTGATGCAAACGAATTTTTACGCGCCTGTTTTTATCACGCAATACTTGCAAAAGCAGAAAAAAATACGAAGAGAATCTTCTGTTGTCTTTATTTCGTCTATTGCTGCTTTTTCTGTAGGAATTGGAGATTCAATGTATTCGGCGACCAAAGGCGCTATCGGTTCATTGTCAAAAGCGCTTGCCTTGGAGTTGTCGAAACAGCAAATAAGAGTAAATTGTATTCAGCCTGGAATAGTAAGGAGCAATATTTTTGAAGCAGGAGTTATTTCGGAAGAACAGTTGAAAGAAACCGAGCGCAAGTATCCCTTAGGACGATTCGGTAATCCGGAAGATATTGCATACGCGGCTATCTATTTATTATCCGATGCAAGTTGCTGGATGACAGGATCAAATTTGGTGATTGACGGGGGATTTACGTTACAATAAAAAGTAAGGAAATGACGGTACACCGCTTGCACTTAGCCTGATGAAATTCGTATGAATTATTCAACTTTCGTAAGTTGTTTAATTTGATGAATATGAAAATATTATGAAAATCATTGTTTTTATAAATAAATGAAAATCAACTTTATAAAAAATATCAAACCTATATGATTCGCTATTTCTCGCTGTAACCCCAAAAAATATCGACTTACAGCGAGATATAGAAGATTATATTTCGCTGTAACTATATTTTTTTTACCTTTGCAGCGGATTATAGTTAAGATTTGATTCTGGATAAATGATTGGAAGAAAGAAGGAACAGGAAGATTTACAGCGATCTGTAGAGTCGAAGCAGTCTGAATTTGTTGCTGTTTTTGGTCGTCGAAGAGT
>JAITJX010000052.1 GCA_031278765.1 Tannerella sp.
ATTTGTGGAATCGCTTTTTTCGACATTTCCACCGGTGAATTTTTAACCACAGAAGGAACAGTTCATTACATCGACAAATTACTCAGTAATTTTGCACCTAAAGAAATCCTGTTAGAACGAAGCAAACGAAAACCATTTGAAGAGGCTTTCGGCGCTAAACACTTGACCTTTGAAATGGAAGATTGGGTTTTCACCGAAGATGCCGCTAACGATCGCTTGTTGAAACAGTTCGAAACGAAAAATCTCAAAGGTTTCGGCGTTCAACACCTGACAACGGGAATTGTTGCCGCCGGCGCCATTCTTCATTACTTAGACGTAACCCAGCACACGCAAACCGGTCATATCACATCGCTTTCCCGGATTGAAGAAGACCGTTTTGTGCGTTTGGATAAATTTACCGTTCGTAGCTTGGAACTTGTAGACCCCATGAACGAAGGAGGCAAATCGCTCTTGAATGTCTTGGATAAAACAATCACCCCGATGGGTGCACGTATGCTGAAACGATGGATTGTATTTCCTCTCAGGGAAATCAAGTCGCTTGAAGACCGGCTTGACGTGGTCGAATATTTTTTCAAAAAACCTTCCATGAAAGAAATGTTGGAGCAACAACTGCATTTGATCGGCGATTTGGAACGAATCATTTCCAAAGTAGCTGTCGGACGAGTCAATCCCCGCGAGGTCGTTCAACTGAAAGTAGCATTAAATGCTATTTTGCCCGTCAAAGAAACTTGCCTGCTTGCAGAAGAACATAGTCTAAAAATAATGGGAGAACAATTGAATCCCTGTTCCATCATCAAAGAAAAAATTCAACGCGAATTGGTCGCCGAGCCGCCAGCCCTTTTGAACAAAGGGAGCGTGATTGCCAAAGGCGTGAACGAAGAATTGGACGAACTGCGTAATATCGCCTATTCCGGAAAAGATTATTTACTTCAGATACAACAACGGGAAAGCGAACAGACAGGGATACCCTCGCTGAAAGTGAGTTACAATAATGTATTCGGTTATTATATCGAAGTTCGCCACACGCACAAAAACAAGGTTCCTTCTTCATGGATACGTAAACAAACATTAGTCAGCGCCGAGCGTTATATCACGGAAGAATTGAAAGTCTATGAAGAAAAAATATTAGGCGCCGAAGACCGGATTGCTATTTTAGAAGTCAAACTTTTTAACGATATTGTCTTGGAATTGATGGAATACATTGCACCCATACAAACCAATGCAAATTTAATCGCCCGGATAGACTGCTTGTTGTCTTTCGCCAAAGTAGCGGAACGTCACAAATACATCCGTCCGAAAATCAACGACGGCAAAGCTATCGACATCAAGAATGGCAGACATCCGGTGATCGAAACGCAGCTTCCTTCGGATGAAACTTATATACCCAACGACGTCTATCTGGATGATGTAAAACAGCAAATAGTCATCATTACAGGACCGAATATGGCCGGTAAATCGGCTTTATTACGTCAGACAGCTTTAATTACCTTAATGGCACAAATCGGCTCATTCGTTCCTGCGGAATCGGCTACTATCGGCTTAGTAGATAAAATATTCACAAGAGTGGGCGCAAGCGATAATATTTCTTTGGGCGAATCCACTTTCATGGTCGAAATGAACGAAGCAGCAGATATACTCAATAACCTTTCCGATAGGAGTTTAATCCTTTTCGATGAATTAGGCCGCGGTACCTCTACCTACGACGGGATTTCTATCGCTTGGGCTATCGTGGAATTTATCCACGAGCATCCGAAAGGACGTGCGAAAACACTTTTTGCTACGCATTACCATGAATTGAATGAAATGGCAAATGCGTTTAAGCGAATCAAAAATTACAATGTTTCTGTGAAAGAGATTGATAATAAGGTGGTTTTTTTGCGAAAATTGGTCAAAGGAGGAAGCGAACACAGTTTTGGAATTCATGTGGCGAAAATGGCGGGAATGCCTCCCAGCATCCTCAAAAGAAGCAATGAAATCCTTTCACAGTTAGAATCGGATAACCGTAAAAGCGGCATCGCAAAACCGATTAAGCAACTTCACAAAGAAAGGGAAGGATACCAAATGAGTTTATTCCAATTGGACGATCCGCTGCTTTCTCAAATCAGGGATGAAATAAATACATTGGATATTAATAATTTAACACCTGTAGAAGCCTTGAATAAATTGTATGAAATCAAACGAATCTTTAACGGAAAATAAAATTATGTTGAGTACTCCGTAAATTTACAGTTGAGGAGGCCCCTAAATTGAATGTGCTACCCCCCAATTCTCCTGTTCTTGATAGGCGCAAGTTCTTTGTTTCATCGCGAAATTAACCCGCAATCCCCCAAAAACATCTTGTTTCCGGGAAATCACGGGTCAACCACTTAACCCAACTTGGTAAAAATGCCCCACAAAATAGTGTAAAATCGGGCAGTCTGCGGGATTGTCTAATTTATAATAAGTTGATAATTATAGTATTATAAAAACAGGTTCGCGGGAAAGCGGTTTGTAGTCCCAGAATACACATAAATAATATTAATTGATTTTGGCGATTCATTTTTCTTTTCTATCTTTGGAGCGGTTTTCATGTCGAATTTTAACGTAACAATATGTTTATTAAAAAGATAGATAAGAGCAACCATCAAAAAGGCAAGGTTTATTTCACATACCGGCTGTGTGAATCCTATCGTATTGACGGTAAAGTACGCCACCGCAGCATTCTAAACTTGGGAAAACTGGAGGACATCCCGCATGAGTATCACAAATTGCTGTGTGACAGGATAGAGCAAAAAATAAAGGGAGTAAACCTCCTCTTTACCGGTATTCCCGATGTAGTGGAAAA
>JAITJX010000109.1 GCA_031278765.1 Tannerella sp.
TACTCGCTCGTCCCCGCCGCAATGTGGCCTTCCGTGACGAAAATAATTCCCGAAAGTAAATTAGGCACAGCATATTCGCTTATTTTCTGGATTCAAAATATTGGATTGATGTTAGTTCCAGTAGTGATAGGGAAAATATTACTGCCGGGTGCCGAATTGTCGTCGGCAGTGAGGTATGCGGAACTGGTTTTCATCGTTTTAGGCGGTATCGCAATCATGATTTCGTTCGTGCTGAAAAAATCGTCGCAAAATCATCCCGAACTGAAATTAGACGAGCCAAATAAAGTTAAAAACTGAGTTTATCCACGAAGCGTTTTGCAATATATAATCGATAAAGTCGCCATAATTCCCATTGCAAACGGATAATACAGGTATGGGATAATTTCCATCGGGTTTATACTTGCCAAGCCCGATGCTATGAGAAGTTGCGCTCCGTACGGCAATAGTCCTTGAACTAAACACGAAAACGTATCCAGAAGACTTGCTGTTCTCGGTTTTGACAACTCTGCTTTATCGCTGATTTGCCTGGCTATAGGGCCTGTAATAATAATAGCAATAGTGTTGTTTGCAGTGCAAAGGTTTGTGAATGACACTAATCCGGCAATTGCGGTTTCGGCTTTCCGTTTTGAACGGATATTGTTTGTCAACTTGTTGATAAGCCAATCGATACCACCATTATATCGAATCATTTCGAACATTCCTCCCGCCATTAATGACACGATTATAAGTTCGCCCATATCATTCACAATGCCACTACTCATAGCTGTCATCCAAGCCCATACATCGAATCCGCCACTGAAAATTCCGATTATGCCCGACAATATTATTCCCATAGATAAAACCGCGATTACATTAATTCCTGTCAAAGCCGTCGCTAAAACAACAATATATGGAATTACTTTTACCCATTCGACAACATTATAAGAGCGGCTTTCGACGTTATCAACCGTGTTTATTCCCTGAAAAATATAAATCCCCACCACAATCAAAGCTACAGGCAACACCAAACGGAAATTAGCCCTGAATTTATCTTTCATCCTGCATCCCTGTGTACGTGTTGCAACAATGGTCGTGTCTGAAATAAAAGACAGATTATCGCCGAACATAGCTCCTCCGATAACTATTCCAAGCATAACAGGAATACCGATTTCCGTTTGAGCGGATATCCCAACTGCTATGGGCGCTAAAGCGGCAATAGTGCCGCACGATGTCCCCATCGCCATCGAAATGAAACATGCTGCAACAAAAATACTTGCCATAATGAGTGTATCGGGCAGCAAATACAGCACCATATTAACTGTGGCATCGACGGCTCCCATTGCTTTGGCCGTACCTGCAAACGCTCCTGCTAAAATAAAAATCACAATCATCAAAAGAATAGTGTCATTGGCGCATCCACGACAAAATATTTCGATATGATTGCTCATTTTTCCGCCTTTCGAGAACAGAATCGCTACTGCCGAAGCCGTAAGAAAAGCCACTGATACCGGCATTTTCTGTAAATCGCCTGTGAAAATGAACGTCAGTATATACAATAGAAAAAAAACGCCAAGAGGCATCAGCGCTTTCCAGTCGGGTGAATGTGTCTCTCGTTCGGTGTTCATTGCCATATTATTTTAAAGTATTTAATTGTCGCATTAATTCACATAACTATCCATGCATTCTTTATATCGCTTGAAAGCCTTAAATATACATTCCGCCATTTTTTGTTGATTGTTCTCATCCATCATTATCAACTCCTCTTCGGGATGCGAAATAAAACCTAATTCAATCAAAACGCTTGGAGCCGCAGTCTTATATAGAACAATGAAACCATCCTGTTTCACTCCTCTGTCTTTGGTTACAGGTCCGTTTTGAAATTCTTCCTGAATGAGTTCCGCCATTTTGAGGCTTTGTTCCATATATTCATTCTGCATCAAACTGAACAGAATATACGAATCGGGATTTGAAGGGTCGAAACCATCGTATTTGGCTTCGTAATCGTCTTCTAATTTAATAGAACTGTTTTCAAATATGGCAACTCTATTGTCTTCCGATTTGTGCACTCCCATGATATATGTTTCATTTCCTGATGTCTTGTTTTTATCTTTTTCGTTCTCGACTGCATTTGCATGAACAGAGATAAACAAGTCGGCATTGTTGCTGTTTGCTAAATTGCTGCGTTCGATTAAATCTACAGAAACATCTTTTGTTCTGGTATATAATACTTTCACATCGGGAAACCATTCTTCGATTAATTTTCCGAGCTTGAGAACAACGGCGAGATTTATTGTCTTTTCGTACACATTTTTACCCAAAGCGCCGGGATCTTTCCCTCCATGTCCTGCATCTAAAACTATGGTACGGATACCAATAAATCTTGTCCTAACTTCGTCCTGAGAATATAAATTCAATGGAACTATCAGTATTAAAAGTATTTTCAATAACTTCATGTTTCTATCATTACTTACTTTTGCAGCGCAAAGATATGAAATTTTACATAAACTGATTATATGATTGATATCTACTTTGTATGAAATTCTACGGCATAAAGTTTTTTGTTCGAGAGATTCGATGCATTTATATTTGTGTGTAAATAGAATTAATGTATCGAAACGCTTTTCTAAAATTTTTCTCGTTTATTATACATACAAAAACACTACCCTTGTGCAAGTCAAGACCACTGTATGTGTTCATAAACTTGCGTTTTTTAATTGTTTTACAGTTTTTTTGCTTTAAAGTTAGCATTTGTACTTCAAAGTACCGAGGTAAGCAGAACTCGGTGGTCTTGATTTTTATTTTATACACTTGGAAATTCGAAATTTTATGTACCTTTGCACATTATTAATTGAAAAGGTATAAGGCGATGAAATAAGAATTTCTTTCAAAAAAACAGATGGTGAATTGTACGAAAATTCACTGTAATTGATATATAATTATATTATTTAATATTTTATTGGAAGAAATTATGCTTATTATTCAAGACATTACTTATATACATCCGAATAAAGATTTATTGTTTGACAAAATAA
>JAITJX010000176.1 GCA_031278765.1 Tannerella sp.
AAGGATGACGTCGACTGTGCACAACAATCCAAACATACAGTTCGGTGCAACCGAGCGCGTTTTTATTGTGATTTCTTTCTATTATTAACCAAAAATAAATGACCATTGATTATGAAAATTTTTAAACAAATGAGTATTGCATGTTTCGTGACGCTTGTATTTATCTTGCCGGCGTGCGAAAATGAAAACGACAGTTATCTGGGTATTCCATACGATCCTTCAAAGCCGGTGCGTGTGGATTCCTTTGAACCTGATTCGGGAGGGATGGCTACCAAAGTATTCATCCAGGGAAGCAATTTTGGTACGGATCCCACCAAAATTAAGGTGTATTTCAATGACCTGCGCGCTCCGGTAGTGGGATCTGACGGTAATCATATTTATGCCATTACACCTCGACAACCGGGCAGAGAGTGTATCATCTCCGTGGTAGTAAACAATGATTCTGTGGTGGTGACCGACAAGGTTTATCTCTACCGTACGATGGTAACCGTTACTACAATTGCCGGTAAGAAAGGGGGAACGGAATTAAAGACAGGTTCGTTGTCGGAAGCTACATTCCAGTATCCTTCCACCTTATGTGTGGATGCAGAAGGCAATATCTTCTTGTCGCACTGGCGTACGCCTTACGCTTTTGTACTTATCAATCAGGAAAAAGATATTGTGCAGGAACTCTTTAGAGGTGACCCCTTGGGCGCGCCTACTGCCGATGCCAATGGAAAGGTAATTATGGCCCCGGCCGATGGCGGCGACGGATATTATTCCTTCGACCCTGATGCGCAATGGGCGCCTAAGTCGCGACTTATTTTGCATCCCAGCTATGAATCTATTGCCGAAGGAATAGTGGATTTCAAGATTAACTACAAACATGGCATGTCGGCCTGCCCGCTGGACGGATATATCTACACCCGTTCCGTCAACGGGCAACTGGTACGCTTTAATCCGCTGACGCGTATGGGCGAGCGGGTTGGAGGTGTAAATATGCTTACGGAAGTCGATACGGACGCGTTTCTCTCGTTCGATCCTTTCAATCCCAATATTCTATACATCAGTTATCCTTCGCGTCATGTCATTTATACGTATGACGTCATTACGAATGAACATGTACTGTTTGCCGGTACGAGAGGATTATCGGGATGGAAAGACGGAGAAAGGCTTCATGCCGAATTTCATACTCCTTCACAGGTATGTGTAGACCAGGATGGCTCGGTCATGGTGGCAGACAGGGGAAACCATTGCATCCGCAGGATCTCGGCCGACGGCATGGTCTCTACCGTTATCGGTAAAGGCGGCATTGCCGGTTATGTGGACGGTAATCCGGAAGACGCGCTGTTTAACAGTCCCAGAGGAGTAGCCATCGATAAAGACTACAATATCTACGTAGCCGATTATGAAAACAACGTTGTACGTAAATTAGCCATAGAATGACATTAAGCGGAAATTAATAAAAAATATGAACATGAAATTACGAAATATTATTATTCTTTGTGCTGTATGTCTGTTCCCTTTCTGGGCGACAGCACAGCAAATCTTCAAAATGGGAGGTATGATATACGACGAAGAAAACCAGCCCGCCCCCGGCGCCGTTGTATATTTGAAAAACAAAGCCAATATGGGGACCATTACCGATGCAAACGGAACGTTTAAACTTGAAGCCTACAAAGGCGACATTATAGTAGTCTCATTAATGGGATACGACAACTTTGAATATCTTGTGGAAAAGGAAGACAGTAACATCGTCGTCAAGCTGGCTGTCGCTTCCAACGTCATAGACGAAGTGGTGGTGACGGGTCTGGGCAGCCAGCGCAAAATCAGCGTAGTAGGCGCTATCACGTCGGTCAATGTGGACGAGATACAAACTCCCGCCACATCTCTCTCCAATATGCTGGGCGGTCGTGTGCCGGGCGTCATCTCCATGATGACAAGCGGCGAACCGGGCAAGAACATTGCAGAGTTCTGGATACGCGGTATCGGTACTTTCGGCGCCAGCACTTCGGCTTTGGTACTGATTGATGGCTTGGAAGGCGATCTGAACTCCGTGGATCCTGCTGACGTGGAATCCTTTTCCATCCTGAAAGACGCCTCGGCAACAGCAGTATATGGAGTGCGCGGCGCTAATGGCGTTGTACTGATAACCACCAAGCGCGGCGTATCCGGTAAACTCAAAATTACGGCAAGGGCAAATTTCACAATGTCGCGCCTTGTCAGGATGCCCGAATACCTGCACTCCTATGATTATGCCCGTCTGGCAAATGAAGCAAAGGAGGTGCGCAATAACGAACCTCTTTACAGCAACCTTGAACTGAAATTCTTGCAGTATCATTTGGACAATGATTTGTATCCCGACGTGGACTGGCAAAATGAAATCCTGAACAGGAATGGTTACCAGCAAACTTATTACGTGAGCGGACAGGGAGGCGGCGATATAGCGCGTTACTTCATCAGTCTGGGATTGTCCAACGAAAGCGCGGCTTACAAAATGGCCCCCGACAATGTCAATCGCACGGGCGTGGGTTATAATACCTACAATTACCGTACAAACCTGGACATCAATATGACGGCAAGCACAAGACTGCGTTTCGGCGTAGATGGCTATCTGACGTACAGGAAGCAGCCCGGCTTAGCCAATACGGACTATCTGTGGGAAGCCCAGTCAATGTTGACGCCGATTACTATCCCTACCATATATTCCACGGGACATATTCCGGCTTACGGAGCAGCGGAAGCAACAATGTCGCCATACGTACTGCTTAACCATACCGGTTCCAGAAGCGAACAAACCTATACAGGGAAACTCTCCCTGGAACTCTTACAAGATTTTTCCTTTCTGCTCAAAGGTTTGAATCTGAGAATACAGGGCGCCTACGACAATAAATCCTACTTTAACGAATCTCGCCGTGTGCAACCGGAAATGTATATGGCAACCGGTCGCGACGTTAATGGCAAACTGCTGCTGGCAAAAAGAGTGGAAGCGTTGTCGGCGCAATATAGTTACAATATGCGCCTGTACCGCAAGTACCATCTGGAAAGTACGCTGACGTGGGAGAAAATCATTGAAGAAGATCACCGTGTAAGCGTGCTGGCTTATTACTTGATGAACGACCAGAAAGATACCTACGATATCGACAATGCAGGCATTGTGGGACGCAGTATGGCCGCCATACCCAAAAGGTATCAGGGGCTTTCCAGCCGCATTACCTATGGTTATAAGGATACCTACATGATTGATGGCAACTTTGGCTACACAGGATCGGAAAACTTCGAGCCTGGCAAGCAGTTCGGATTCTTTCCCTCTGTAGCGGCAGGGTGGATACCTACCAACTATGACCTGATAAAAGAGCATCTGCCCTGGCTCAATTTTCTGAAGATTAGAGGATCTTACGGCATTGTAGGCAACGACCGGATTGCCAGTTTCAGGTTCCCTTATCTGACAACGGTTTCGGAAAATGTAGGCACAGGATGGGCTGGTACGGGCGCCGACGGTATTAGCGGCGTAACCGAACTGCAGTTCGGCGCGAACAACCTGATGTGGGAAAAGGCGTTAAAAGCCGACTTGGGTATTGAAAGCCGACTGCTGGACGAACGTCTGAGTTTCACCGTGGACTTTTTCAATGACCGACGCGACGGCATATTCCAGCGTCGTGAATTTATCCCGTCTTACGTAGGATTGATATACAGCGCACGCCCCTACGGTAACGTCGGCCAAATGCGCAGTTTCGGATCCGATGGTAACATCGCTTACATACAGGAAATCAATAAAGACTGGAGTTTTACCATCCGTGCCAACTACACCTATTCCCAGAACGAAGTAATCAACTGGGAACAGACGCCTGCAAAGTATCCCTATCAGCTGTACAACGGCTATCCCACCAACAGGATACAGGGCTATATTGCCCTGGGACTGTTCCGCGACGAGCAGGATGTAACCAGCAGTCCCGTACAGACCTTCGGCGGTGAAAAAGTGATGCCGGGAGACATCAAATACAAGGATATCAATGGCGATGGCGTCATCAATAGCGACGACAGAGTGTTTCTCTCCGACCCGACTTTCCCGCGACTGATGTACGGCTTCGGAGGAGAAGTTAACTACAAAGACTTCACGCTGGGTATCCTGTTTAAAGGAACGGGGAAGACCGACTTCTATCACGTAGGATATTATCATTCGAGTTACGGCACTAACGGGGCGGGATACGTACCTTTCAACAACGGAGAAACCGGCAATGTGCTGAGTATCGTCAACGATCCGTCTAACCGCTGGATACCGATGGACTATGCCCTGGCGCACGGCATCGATCCTGCCCTGGCGGAAAACCCGAATGCCCGCTTCCCGCGACTTACCTATGGATACAATGCAAACAACTCTCAATTATCCACCTGGTGGAAGGGCGACAGCCGCTACCTGCGCCTGCAGGAAATAACGCTCAAGTACCATGTGCAACAGGATTTTCTCCACAAAGCAGGCCTCTCGTCTGCCGACATCCAGTTTGTAGGCGCCAACCTGTATGTATGGGACAAAGTCGGTCTGTGGGATCCGGAACAGGCTTTCCGCAACGGACGCGCTTATCCGATTCCTGCGCGTTACACCATTCAATTGTATCTTAATTTCTAACAATCCATCAAAATATAACATAAACAATGAAATATAAATATACAGTAAAAAATATGGCACTGGCAGTCATCATAGCTGTGATCTGCTCGCTTCATTCATGCGACTTCCTGAACGTGAACGATTATTTTGAAGAAACCCTCAAATATGATTCCATTTTCCAAAGCAAACGCAACCTGGAACGTTATTTATGGGCTACGGCAGCCAATTTCCCCGACGAAGGGAACATGTACTCCCATCCCGGAAGCGCATTCGCCTGCGACGAGGGATTCAGTCTAAGCAACACCGATTTCGACGGCTCGCAGTATGTGTTGGGCAATGTAACGCCTAGCTCCTATTACCGGATGGCAAGATGGGGCACCATGTACATCATCATCCGCAAAGCCAATACCATCCTGGCCAATATAGACAAGGCGAACGACCTGACTACCCTGGACAAGCGGGATATTCTTGGCTATACCTATTTTATGCGGGCTTATGCCTACTATCACCTGCTGATGCAATACGGACCGTTAGTGATTCTCGGCGACAACATACTGGAGACCAATGAAGAGTCTGCGTACTATGACAGACCGAGAGCTACCTTCGACGAATCGGTAGATTACGTATGTAATGAACTGGAACAGGCGGCGACATATTTGCCCTCTACCGTCTCCCTGACATTTTTCGGAAGGCCAACCAAAGGCGCAGCGCTGGGATTGATCGCCCGCCTGCGACTGATACAGGCAAGCCCACTCTGGAACGGAGGAGAAGCCGCCCGCAGGACTTTCGGCACGTGGAGACGCTCCACCGACCAGACGCTCTACGTCTCCCAGACGTATGACGAAAAGAAATGGGCAACAGCTGCCCAGACCTGCAAACGCATCATTGACATGAATGCCTATACGCTACATACGGTGGCCAAAATGCCGGACACTTATCCCTTGCCTGCTACCATTTCGGATTTGCCGTTCCCCGATGGCGCCGGCGACATAGATCCTTTTCGGTCCTATTCCGACATGTTCACTGGTGAAGCATTGGCAGTACGCAATCCCGAATATCTCTGGGGACGCATGTCTCCGGATGCAACCAGCTTCTCCAGTTTTGCCTTTCCTGTCATTAACCTGGGCGGCTGGAACAATGCCGGCGTAACCCAGAAAGTAATTGACGCTTACCTGATGGCCGACGGATACACCATCGACAATCCCAGCCCCGAATACCCCTATTCTACCACCGGATTCAAAGGCGGCAGCAATGTCGATTTCTCCGGCTACAGGCTGCTGGGGTCCGTACACAACATGTACGTAAACCGCGAAATGAGATTCTATGCCAGCATAGGCTTCAGCGAAGGTTTCTGGTATTGCAACTCCACCACCGACAACAACAGGAGAAATCAGACGGTAACTTACTACGTGGATGGCAATGCGGGCATACAAGCCGCCAACAACAATCCCTTCAACTATCCTGCAACAGGATATGTCATGAAAAAATATGTACACCCCGACGATGCCTGGGCCGGCGACAATGCCAAACGAATCGCAAAATCATTCCCCATCATCCGGTATGCCGAAATTCTGCTTTCATACGCAGAAGCGCTCAACAACCTGACCACCTCCCATACCGTGACCTCTGAAGACGGGGTTAGTTACACTTTCACACGGAACACGGACGAAATCAGAAAATACTTCAACATGGTGCGCTTCAGGGCAGGACTTCCCGGACTGACCGATGAAGAACTTGCCTCGCCCGCCACCATACAGGCGCTGATAGAACGCGAACGCATGGTCGAATTTCTTTTTGAAAACAGGCGTTATTACGACGTTCGCCGTTGGGGTAAATACGAATCTACGGAAAGCGAGCCTACAATGGGAATGGATATCGAAGCCTCCAGATCGAGCGGCTACTATTCCATCGTTCCCGTGAACCACTCCAAAGTTAGAAACAGAGTAGTGGACAAAAAGTTGATACTGTTCCCCATCGAACTGGAAGAAGTGCGGAAAGCGCCTTCGCTGGATCAGAACCCGGGATATCAGAATTAATATATAATGAAATTTTAATCAAAAAATATTGAACAAATGAAATTCGTAAAAATATCCCATAGCGCAGGCGTTATATGTACAATCATGGCCTGTCTTATATGCAACGTAGCCTGCGACAATGACAAACTCTATGAAAAAGAGAAATACAAAACAGTGATCTATCTGTTGAGCGGATCGGAAAATGTCTATACGGAAGCCTATACGCTGAATGAAACGGAATCGACACGATACTTTTCCATCGGTTGTGGCGGTTCTTTACCCAATTCCGAAGAAGTCACCGTAATACTCGAACCGGACAAGGTATTATTCAACTTGTACAACAAAAGCAATTTTGATGTCAATGTCACATCCTATGCCAAAATCCTGCCGGCAGACAGATACGAGATAGCCTCTTATACGGTTACCATTCCGGCTAACCCAAAAGATCAATATGTGAAAGTGCCCGTCAAGGTGCGACCGCAGGGGCTATCGCCCGACTCTATTTATTTCATTCCGTTGGCAATCAAAAGTGTGAACCGCTACGAAGTGAACGACGAAAAATACAATCTTTTATACCGCGTTACTATTGAAAACGATTACGCGCGGCAGAAAACCATTACCTACTATGTCAAAAAGGGAACGGTGAAAAACCAGTCCAATAATTCCGAAACCACCCTTAGCGGTTCTAAAATAGTACAGCCGCTCAGCAAAGACAAAGTGAGGATGTTCACGGGCAACAATACCCAAGGCCAGACCACCACCATTGCCGACATCGAAAAATACGCCATAGTAGTACAGGTGAAAGAAGACCAAACGCTGGATATCCTGCCCTACGGCACTATTGAAGTAGAAATACTGAGCGCACCCGACTACAATCGTTATGCTATCGTGTTACAGGGCACCAAAGAGCAGCGCATGTTTTACCTCTACTATCGCTACCGCATCCTGAACGACAATGGGACGTTCGGCGACTGGATGGAAGTGAAAGAAACCCTCACCAGAGTAGAAGAAGATTAATTGCAAATTAAAAATTACATTTTCATTTAAAAAAAATAGAAAATATGAAAAACATTTTGATTCAAATAACAGGCATTCTCACTTGCGGATGGATACTCTTCGGTTGCGGAAAAGCTTCCGTGACAGAAGTAGAGAGAAATATTTTTGTAGACCATTCCTCGTTGAACATGTTCGTAGGCGACCAGCTGCAAATCACGGCAAGCCCCACCAACGAAACTTTTACCTGGACAAGCGAAGATGCATCGGTGGCTACGGTAAGCGCCTCCGGCGAGGTGCGCGCGGTGAACGAGGGAGAAACCAATATCATTGTCCGTTATGACGATGTTCAAAGAGTGATTCCCGTATCTGTGGTGATAAAAATACCTGCAACAGGTATTGCGGTAAACAAAGCCAAACTGGAGTTAAAACCAAGAGAAAGCCTGATCGTCACGGCAAGCCTCCTCCCCGAAAACTCCAACGACAAAGCCGCCATTCTCTGGCAATCGACCGATCCCAGCATAGTCAAAGTAACAGGTGGCGTGGTGGAAACCCTGAAAGAGGGTTATGCCAAACTTATTGTCACGCTGGAAGGGAACAGCGAGGTACGGCTGGAAATACCGGTAGATGTGTCTTACACTTTTCCGTTTAACGGCCCTCACATCCTTTCTTCCGCATCTCCCTGTATCATCCAGGCGAGAGACTTTGACACCGGCGGGCAAAATTACGCCTTCTATGACACCGAAAGGCGCGTAGGCTCACCCAACTACCGCCCCGAACTCACGTCAGGCAATATGCCTTACGTTGAAGCCGGGACGCACATCAGCTATATCGCCACCGGCGAATGGCTGCAATTCACGGTAGAAGTACAGGACGGAGGACCGTACCTCGTCGACTTTGAAATAACAGCCAGCGGCAACGGAGGCAAACTGCACATCGAAGTAGACGGACAAGATCCCTGGGGATTGGTAGATGTACCCAACAACGGCAGTTGGAGCGCTTTCGGCTGGATATCCGAACGCTATCCCGCCTCGCCCCTGCCCACCATCACGCTCGCCGAAGGAAAACATAAAATCAAATTTTATGTAAATGTAGTCACCTACAACTTCCGTGCGTTGAGATTTACAAAGCAGTAATACTGCGCCGATTTTAAAAACATCCGCCGGATACCCTTTCATTTTAAGTAAGGATGTCCGGCGGATGTTTTTAATAGAAGTTCCGACATGTTGTCAGTTTCGACTATTTTCATGTCTCACTGTCTGTAAAAATGTCAGTATCTTTTTTGTCAAATTGTTTGGCACGAAATTCGTTATAAAGAAGGTGCAAATATTAAAAAATTATATAATAACGAATTAAAAAAATTAATAGTCATGAAAGTTAAACCATTAGCAGACAGAGTACTGATTAAACCGGCAGATGCCGAAGAAAAAACGGCGGGAGGGATTATCATTCCCGATTCGGCAAAAGAAAAACCTCTTAAAGGTGAAGTTATAGCAGTAGGACAAGGTACAAAAGATGAAGAAATGATTCTCAAAGCAGGCGACCAGGTGTTATACGGCAAATATGCAGGTACGGAAATCGAGATCGAAGAAAAGAAATACCTCATCATGCGTCAATCGGACGTTCTTGCAATTATCTAAAAAACAAGTAATAATTTAAAAGAAAAAATATTATGGCAAAAGAAATTAAATTCAATATGGAAGCTCGCGACTTGATGAAAAAAGGTGTTGACGAGCTGACCAATGCAGTAAAAGTTACATTAGGACCAAAAGGTCGCAATGTTATTTTAGAGAAAAAATTCGGTGCGCCGCAAATCACAAAAGACGGTGTGACGGTAGCAAAAGAAATAGAACTTACTTGCCCTTACGAAAACATGGGCGCGCAACTTGTTCGCGAAGTAGCTTCAAAAACAAACGACAAAGCAGGAGACGGAACAACGACGGCCACATTGCTGGCCCAATCCATTATTGGCGTAGGCTTGAAAAATGTTACAGCCGGCGCTAATCCGATGGATTTAAAACGCGGTATCGACAAAGCAGTCACAAAAGTAGTCGAAAGCATTGCCGATCAAGCCGAAGCCGTTGGCGATAGAATGGATAAAATCGAACATGTTGCTAAAATTTCCGCAAACGGAGACGAAAGCATCGGAAAACTGATTGCCGAAGCAATGTCGAAAGTTAAAAAAGAAGGCGTCATCACAGTGGAAGAAGCAAAAGGAACGGAAACTACGGTCGATGTAGTTGAAGGAATGCAATTCGACAGAGGTTACATTTCCGCTTATTTCGTAACAGACACCGAAAAAATGGAAACCCAATTCGAAAATCCGTACATCCTGATATACGACAAAAAAATTTCGGCATTGAAAGAAATGCTTCCTGTCCTTGAGCAGGTTGTTCAGACAAGCCGTCCTCTTTTGATCATTGCAGAAGATCTCGAAAGCGAAGCGCTCGCGACACTGGTAGTAAACCGTCTCCGCGCAGGTTTGAAAGTTTGCGCAGTTAAAGCGCCCGGCTTTGGCGACCGCCGCAAAGCAATGCTCGAAGACATCGCTATCCTGACAGGAGGAACAGTTGTTACCGAAGAAAAAGGAATGAAACTCGAAGATACCAAGTTAGACATGCTCGGCAGCGCAGACAAAGTCACTGTCAACAAAGACAATTCGACCATCGTAAAAGGAAACGGCGACAAAAAAGCCATCGAAGCGCGTATCAGTCAGATAAAATCCCAGATTGAAACCACTACATCAGACTATGACAAGGAAAAACTTCAAGAACGTCTTGCTAAACTGGCAGGCGGTGTAGCCGTTCTCTATGTCGGCGCTCCTTCGGAAATTGAAATGAAAGAGAAAAAAGACCGTGTCGATGATGCTCTCAGTGCAACACGCGCAGCTATTGAAGAAGGAACCGTTCCCGGCGGAGGCGTAGCCTATATCCGTGCTATTCCGGCACTCGACGAACTGGAAGGTGAAAACGAAGATGAAACAACAGGCATAGAAATAGTCAAACGCGCCATCGAAGAACCCCTTCGCCAGATTGCAAACAACGCAGGTAAAGAAGGCGCCGTTGTTGTAAACAAAGTAAAGGAAGGCGAAAGCGATTTCGGTTACAACGCACGCACGGATGTTTACGAAAACCTCTGCACGGCGGGCGTCATCGACCCCGCAAAAGTAGCGCGCATAGCGCTGGAAAATGCCGCTTCCATAGCAGGAATGTTCCTTACGACAGAATGTGTCATCGCAGAAAAGAAAGAAGACACCCCAGCTCCGGCCGTAAACCCTGGCATGGGTGGCGGAATGGGCGGTATGATGTAAAAAATTAATCCCCAGTGTGCAATGAAAATCCTCCGAAACTGTTCGGGGGATTTTTTATTTTCTTGACTCTGATCAAATAAAAAACACGCAAAAATGCAGCCCGTTTAAAAATACACCTGATGCACAGGAGATAATTAATCCCTAACTCCGCAAAAAATTACCCCGTCTAACAAAAAATTCAGGGTCAAATGTCAGAAAAACTTTGTGGTATCAATTATTTGTTGTAATTTTGCGCTCACCTAATTAGGTTAT
>JAITJX010000185.1 GCA_031278765.1 Tannerella sp.
TATCTCTCTTTCCTATTACGCCAACCCGAAAATGCTGACTATATTATTCTTCCCGAAGTATCCAAATTTACTGTAACCTTTATTGTCGCCAATGATTTGGTATGTAACGGTTATTATGAAATGGACAAAAGCCGATAGTCAAAGTCGTGGGCTATACGGCTGAAAATATTGACATCGCAATGGTGACTGCTGCCGGTAGCAGAATGACTTGGACAAAACGATAGTGCGTAGCTGGCAACCGCAAGGATTTTTCCCTGAATCTTACAGAGCTTAAAAAAAATAGACCCGACGGATTTTAAAAACCTGTCGGGTCTTTCATTTCAAGATGCTTCAAAAAAGTCAAATCCCCAATCACGGTTCGACTCACATATTTAGATAGATGCTGCCTTTCATAACTACATTTTCACCCTCGCTTATACCGTTTATAATACGTATGCTGTCCAAGTGGACGGATTCGGTCTCCACTTTGCGACGGACATAGTTACCTTTTGATATTTCGACTAAAACATAATCGTTATCCTGTTCCTGCATGACGGCGGTCGATGGCAGGATAATCGCTTTCGAGGGGGAACTTAAAAAGTGTACTTCGCAAAACATGCCGAGTTTCAGTTCTCTATCGACATTATTACATTCGACAATCACTTCGAGCGAACGGGTTTCTTCGTCCAGCATTTCGCCGGTATAATGGATTGTTCCCCAAATGACTTTATCGGGATGAGCGTTGGTAAATATTTCCACACGGTCGCCGGTGTTGATTGCTCCGAAATACTTTTCCTTAACAAGCGCGGCAACCCAGACTTGCGACAGGTCGGCAACCACAACTAATGGCTCCGAATCTTCACGTGTATAGTTTCCAACAGTGATGTTGCTTTTCACTACTTCGCCCGAAATGGGAGAGACAACTTTCAACGGTTGTCCCATTTGAAGTGAAGCCTCATCGAGATTAAACAGTTGAAGCGTCGCTTTTGCCTGTTCAAATTCCTGATTAGCGATATGCGCCTCGTTTTTAGCCTGCTCCAAATCCTTTTGTGCGGCAACGCCGTTGGCAACAAGGTCTTTTTGACGTTCGTAATTGATTTGAGCAAGTTTGTTTGCCGATTGAGCGGCAAAATAAGTCTTTGTCGCTTCGTAAAATTCGGAAGAACCGAGTTCAAAAACGGGCGAATCAATACTCACTTTTTGTCCCAGACGAACAAATGATTTTACTATTCTTCCGGCAAACGGCGGAGCAATCCCCGCTAATTTGCCCGAAACCGGACGAACGGTTCCTACAGTCCTGAACTCCGCCGAGAACTTTTGTAACTGAACGCTCCCGACGATGATGTCTTTCAAAACAGGCGATTTTTCGGATACAACGATGGTATCGCCTTTGTACCGGATGTCTGCATTTTCGTTTGCAGGCGTATTTTGTTCGCATGAGCTTAGAATAATGCACGCCCATGCCAATATGGATAATCTTTTCATTGAAATAATAATTTTTAAAAAATATGATGTGTTTAATTGCGTAATTGCTTAATTCCTTGAATTAAACTGCGTGAGGAGGAGCCCGTGTAGAAATCCAGGCGGCAGAGTGCCGGAGACTTCTACTCTCGATGTATGGACGGATTATTGTCTGTAGAAAAAGAAATACATTCAGACCCGCAAAGCATAAACCCGCTTGAAACGTCTGAAAGGATGACAATAATGAAATCAATGTCAATTCGCTGCTGCTGTGCGTTCCGGTTTGTGCGTGCGCCTTACTGTGTATGTGCGAATGGACAATCGTAACGCCGTTGATTATGTGACTGTGATAAAAGAAACAGATATTTGCATAGTAAACTGCGAATATCACAATCAAAATGCAACTGATTAAATGTCTCCTATCTATTTTTCGTACCATTCGACTACAAATTTTATCGGCGCAAAAGTAATACTTATTATAAAACAGGCACGCTCAAAAGAATTTAATTCAGCATGACTATGTAACGTCGAAAGGCATTACATGATAGAAGCATCCATCCGTTTGCAGGGCGTAGAACAGTTGATAGACGATGAAAAATATTTTGTGATTCATGCGGTTCGTCGGAGCGGAAAAACAATTTACCTTAAAGATCTTGCCGCCAGACTTAATGCCGGAGAAAAATATTATGCCCTCTGGTGTTCGCTGGAAGGCGTGTGTGGGCGCTTGAAGTAATCTGCGATCCTTTTCGCTATTTGAAATGCACCCATTGAGGAGAGGTTGCGTGCAAGGTCTTTACGGGACATGCTAAAATTGAATAACCGGCAGCTACGCCCTTTATTTGCCCTCTTTTTCTTTAACCTTTTTTAATTCAGAGTTACTGTTGTATTACGGAAACGTATGGAGTGGTTGCCGTTGTACAACAGGAACTCTGAAATTAGGAATTTTGACAATTAATCCTTATCATCAATATCATCTTCATATTCCTGTTCGATTTCGATAGTATCGCCAAGCAGAGCAACAGTTTGTTCTTGCGGAAGTTTCTGTACGGATTTCAGTTTACGTTCTATAGCTCTTGAACGGACTCCGGCTTTTTCGATAACATTAGCGGCTTCCTGTAATTTTTTTTGTGTTTTTCCGAGAATAGCGCCAAAGTTGCCAA
>JAITJX010000007.1 GCA_031278765.1 Tannerella sp.
ATTGTTTTCGTGGTTGATTTTAGTGAATACGATAATTTGCGTATAGGGGGATGCTTTTGCTTTTTTGTTACCTCTTTATGATTCTCCGATTTTATTTATCCCTTTCTGAATTGCTGATATCCGCTAAACTTTGTGCCTTTTGTGGTTTAAAATTTGTATTTTTGCGCAAAAATTTATGCAATGATTGTTGAAAATACATTATCCGACGCGGTTCGGCAGGCAGTAAGGCGGTTATACGGGACGGAACTCACAACGGAACAGCTCTCTCTTCAAAAGACAAAAAAAGAATTTAAAGGGCATTATACGCTTGTGGTTTTTCCTTTTTTGAAAATCTCCGGAAAATCTCCGGAACAAACAGCGAATGACATAGGTAAATATTTGATGGACGATAATCCGGACATCATAGATGATTATAATGTGATTAAAGGCTTCCTGAATCTGACGCTAAACGGTACATGCTGGTTGAAACTGTTGATTGAAATAAATAACAGAGAGAATTTCGGATACATAGATTCGCAGGATAATTCACCGCTTGTCATGATTGAATATTCGTCTCCAAATACCAATAAACCACTTCATTTGGGACATATCCGTAACAATTTACTGGGATACAGCCTCGCCGAAATTATGAAAGCGAACGGCTATAAGGTGATTAAGACGAATATTATAAACGACAGAGGAATACATATCTGTAAATCAATGCTTGCATGGCAGAAATGGGGAAACGGAGAGACGCCCGAATCGTCCGGTAAAAAAGGCGATCATCTCGTGGGCGACTATTATGTGCTTTTTGACATAAAATACAGGGAAGAACTTAAACGCTTGCAGAAAGACAATGAATTAACGCGCGAAGAAGCCGAGGTGCAGTCGCAACTGATGGCCGAAGCTCGGGAAATGTTGCGAAAATGGGAGGCGGGAGATGAAGAAACACGCACCTTGTGGAATAAAATGAACGGCTGGGTATATGCTGGATTTTTGGAGACATACAAACGTCTTGGCGTGGACTTCGACAAGATATACTACGAATCGGAAACTTATACCGAAGGAAAGGAAAAAGTACTCGAAGGTCTGGAAAAAGGAATTTTTTACCGTAAAACGGACGGCTCCGTGTGGGCGGATTTGACAAAAGACGGACTTGACAAAAAGGTATTGTTGCGTTCCGACGGCACTTCCGTTTATATGACGCAGGACATTGGAACGGCAAAACTTCGTTACCACGATTATCCGGTCGCTAAAATGATTTATGTTGTCGGTAATGAGCAAAACTATCATTTTCGGGCGCTTTCGATATTGCTCGACAAGTTGGGATTCGCTTTCGGAAAAGACCTTGTTCATTTCTCCTATGGCATGGTGGAATTGCCCGAAGGAAAAATGAAAAGCCGCGAAGGAACGGTCGTAGATGCAGACGACCTTATCAGGGAGATGACCGATACAGCGCGTGAAATATCACAGGAACTGGGCAAACTCGAGGGACTTCCAAAGGAAGAATCCGAAAATATCATCGAAATCATAGGACTTGGCGCCTTGAAATACTTTATTTTGAAAGTCGATCCGCGTAAAAACATGACCTTCAATCCGAAGGAATCTATTGATTTCAACGGAAACACGGGATCGTTTGTTCAATATGCTTATGCGCGTATCCGTTCGGTTTTGAGAAAAGCGGAAGAACAGAATATTTCCTTGTCGAACGAAATTACTGCGAAGACGCAGGTAACCGAAAAAGAAGAAATGCTGATCCGCTCACTGTCGGAATTTCCGGCGGTTGTGAAAGAAGCCGCCGAAACATACAGTCCCGCATTGATAGCCAATTACGTTTATGAACTTGTGAAAGAATACAATCAGTTTTATCACGACTATACTATCCTGAGAGAAGAAAATGCCGGCGTTAGAAACTTGCGGCTATCGCTCTCGTCCAATACGGCAAAAATTATAAAATCGGGCATGTCGCTGCTGGGTATCAGGATGCCCGAAAGGATGTAAAAGAAAACGGGATTGAAAACATATCACTTGCCTTCTGACAAAATTCGTTGCAATTCTTCGGCTGTAATGTCAATGCTCAGTCTTCCGTTATGTGCAACGGTGATAGTTCCGCGTTCTTCGGAAACAATTATCACCATAGCATCGGTCTCGGAAGCCATACCTAATCCCGAACGGTGACGCAGTCCCAGTTCTTTGGGCACAACAGCATTATGAGCCACGGGCAAGATACATGCCGCCGCTTTTATTTCATTATTAACGATTATCATCGCACCGTCGTGAAGCGGACTGTTTTTAAAGAAGATATTTTCAATCAGACGCGCATTAACGTCTGCTTTAAATATCTCGCCGGTCTGGATATAAGGTGTCAAATCTATATTTCGTTGAATAACTATCAGCGCGCCGACCTTCTTTTTGGCCATGTTCATACATGCCAAAACTACCGGAACTACGTATTTTTGTTTTCCGGAATCGTCTTTTTTTCTCCTGAAAATATTATAAAAGTAATTCCATCCTCGATTTGTTCCCAGTGTGACAAGGAAACGGCGGATGTCGTCTTGAAATAAAATAACAAGCACAATAAATCCAAAACTGATAAATTTATCAAGAATAGCACCTAACAATCTCATCCCGAGCACCTGAGAAACAATTATCCACACGACGATGACTGAAATAACGCCATTGAACACTGCCAATGTACCTGAATTACTCATCAGTTTGTATGTATGATACATAAACAAAGCTACAAGCAATATGTCTATTATATCTTTTATCCCAAACGAAATTACATCCAACATACTTATCAATTAATTAATTTATCAACTATTTTTATTGCTTCCACAGCTGCTTTCACATCATGAACTCGCAATATATCGGCGCCGTTAAGCAATGCAAAAGTATTTAATACCGTGGTCCCGTTCAGACTTTCTTCAACAGGAATATCTAAAAATTCATAAATCATGATTTTTCGGGAAATGCCTACCAAAACCGGACAATCCGTCATTGTGCCAAATTCTCTCAGATAACGCATCAGTTCATAATTTTGGCTGACAGTTTTGCTGAAACCGAACCCTATGTCTATAATGACGTCTTTTACTCCCATACGCCTCAGCGTCCTTAATTTATCGGAGAAATACAGCATCACTTCCTCCGTCGGATTCCTGTAATCGGTATTTTGCCGCATCGTTTGAGGCGTTCCCCTGATATGCATTAAAACATATGGAACATTTAAATCCGCAACCGTTTCAAACATTTTACCGTCAATCATGCCCCCCGATATATCGTTGATAACAGCAACGCCGTAATCCTCTACTGCACGCCGGGCTATCTCCGCTCTGAAAGTATCTATTGACACAGGTATATCGGCATAACCGGCGCTTAATATTTTAAGAGCAGGCTCCAATCTTTCCCATTCCTCTGTTTCGGACACCACAGCTGCATCAGGACGGGTAGAACAGCCTCCCACGTCAATAAAAGCGGCGCTTTCGCCCATTATTGTTTCTATGCGGTGCTTAATTCTATGTTCGTCGGTTTGGCAGCTTTCTTTGTAAAAAGAGTCCGGCGTCACATTGAGTATGCCCATTACGACAGGCTTGTCAAGCGTCATTAATTTACCTTTGATGTTTAGCAGTTTTATACTCATTTTGATATTTAATTGTGCAAATGTAAGAAATTTTACGGACATATTGTAAATGACGCATCTTAATTTCAGGACAAACGCATCTCGCTGTTTCATAACCTGAGTTCGACGTAAGAAAGGCATAAAAAAATTTGGCAAGTTGGCTAATTTTTCTTATTTTTATATCTAATAATCAACATTATAAATAAAAATTATGGCACAACTTACCACTGAC
>JAITJX010000011.1 GCA_031278765.1 Tannerella sp.
CTGTCGTTGACGAGGGCGGTTGTTGTAGAAATGTTTTCCGGAAGTTGTGAAAAAATTGTACTCATTATTATTGTTTATTGTAATTGAATAACAAAACCGCTGCAAAGATATGGCAAAAAAACAGATTTCCAAATGTTTTAAGAAAAAAAGTAAAAAAAGACGGGAAATTATCGGTTAACGGTTGGCGGTTAGCGGCGGTGTGGTTTCTGGCGATGATAAAGGCGCGAGAGAGGTTTCCGGCTTTCGCGCCTTTGCGCTTATGCAAAATGGATGTTGCGTGCGGTTTTATCTTGACCGTGGGATGTTGAATCCCAGTTTGACGCCTAAGACCCAGTAAAAGCCTCTGTATCCGAATCCAAACATGGTTTCATTGTATTTTCTCCTGTACGACTGATCGTAGAAGCTGTATGCCAGTCCTGCTCCCAGGTATGGTTCGACGAAGAAGAGCTGTTGGAAGGTGGAATGTATCCCGATACTGGCATTGGTCGTTATTTTGTTGAAAAAGCAGTGTTTTTCTATCTTGTCGTACTGGTAAAAAAGCATTCCGTCTTCATGAAATTCTTCGAAAGCGAAATCCTTTTTTTGCACGTCGAAGAACGTATATCCTGCGCCCAGGTTGATGAAGAGTTTGCGGAAGAAATGCCTCTTGTATGTTCCTCCGATACCGATTCCTTTCATGGCGTCTATGCGGTAGAAATCGGAGTTTGACATCCAGCTACCGTAGGTGTGTGAATCTGGCGCGCTGTATCCGGTGATATTGATTCCTGCCCAGTCGCGTTGTGTTATTTTTCTTTCCAGGTTGATGCGTACGCCGTAGTTTAGAATGTACAGCGGTTCACAGGAGATTGCAAAGGGGCGCATTTCCTGTGCGTGAGCCATCGGAGCGGAAAAGATTGCTGCACAACAGATGATGAGTGTGATGTGTTGAAGAAGTGGTCGCATATCGTATTATTGGTTTTGAATGGTTATTTTACTAACAAAGCGTATTTTATCACCGCTGTAGTCAAACTGTAAAAGTCCCTGGTCTGTGCTTGTGATCAGGAGTCCGTTCAGTGGAATCACGTCGTATGTATTGATGTTCTTCGCTTGGGGAATATAGCTTAAGTCGTCGATCCATACAGGTTGTGCCGGATTGCTGACGTCGAATACCTGTACTCCTTTTATGGCTTCGCATACGAACAGTTTGTCGCCGTCGATTCCCAGCCCTTTTGGGGAATTAAACTGCGTGCTTGAATAGATTTCCATGGGATACTTGATGTTTGAAATGTCGTAGATGAAGAGTCCGTTTACGGTGTTTCCGCACCATGTTCCTGCGGAGTTTAAGGTTACATAAGCGTAGTGTCCCGATGCTACGACCGGGTCGCAGCTGCGTATGTGCGAAACGTTCGCCAGGTATTCCGGGAATTGTGGACGCACGATGTTATATATGTACATTCCGTCTTGGGAACCGATGAAAAGCAGCGTATCCATGTTGAAGATTGTTTCGATGTTTTGTCCGAGTTCCTGTGTTTTTCCTTCAAGAAACAGAGGTTGTGCAGGGTCGGAGAGGTCGAACATTTTCAGTGTCGAGTTATCGACGGTGTACATATAGTCTCCTGCAATTGTAAATCTCGCCATGGAACCTCCCTGTCCGGCGGAGGGCGCTGCGGAATCGCTGCTGCTGTTGCTGCTGTATTCGCTGCTGCATCCGGTTGTTAGCAGTATGGCGGCAGTGGCGGTTAAAAGTATTTGTTGAAGCGTTTTCATATTTTTATTAATTAGAGTTTTTTTTCCATGCTACAAGAATAAAGTCCGGATCGCGAGGCTCGCTGTAATTGTAAAATATTTGGTTTTCGGGAGATGACGGTTCCGGGAAGACATTTTTGATGCGCGAGGTTACTTGTTTAGCGTTTAAATCTATCGTGACAAGGTCTACCGAGTTGTCCAGATACATCGTGTTTCCTTTTACTGCCATGTCGATGCAGCCTGGCGCTACGATAAATCCTTCCTTTAGCGGTTGATACGGGTCTGAATTGTTGATTACATGAATGCCTTTGTATCTTTCGTTGACATAAATATACGGAGATTTGTAATAAATCTTTCCGGGATTTTCCATTTCTCTGCTTTCCGACTGCCAGGAGACGGATTTTTCCAGGTCGGCGCGTTTCATGAATACCGGAATGTAATTCCAGTACTCGTAATAGGTGAACGAAGTGTTTACGGCGATTATTCCCGCCATTGTCAATGCTGTTGTGAGGATTTTAAATTTTGTTTTCATAATATGTAAAGTATTAATAATTTTCTGTAAATGCGGAAATGTATGCTTCCTGCGGAAGGCTGCTATGCCATGTCAAGACGCCATCTTTTATTTCCTTTACGTAAAAGATGCGAAATTTGAATGTAGAAGTGGATGAATAATTGGCTCCCAGTTGTGTTTTTTCGTTTTGGGCAACCAGGTTAAAGAAGTTCGACATGTAGAAGGCGTTCAAATGAGATACGTCGGTATTCGATTTTGTTCCCTCCGTAAGGGTCTGCGCGCGTACAAACAGGTCGTAATAACGTATGCCGCTTTCTACTTTGGGGTTTGTAATCGAAGCGTACTCGAATGAGATGTCCCAGTTTAGCTGCGCGTCCGACGGTTGATTGACTGTTTGCTGAATATAGATATATTCTGCCGCATAGGCAGCTGAAACATAGCCGTTGGATACGGGAATTTCGTTTTCCATAGCGGCAGTCGTATCCGTCAAGTGCGGATTGACATAAAAAGTAGGCAATTGCGTATAGTCATTGATTGTAACCGTGTAGTATCCGTTTGACAGCAATGTGGCGCGAGTATTTTCGGGACGGTCGTAATCTATCTCGAAATTAAACGTATAACAGAAGTTCGGTTGCATTTTACCTTCTGATACCAGTTGAGAAAGTTGCGGCGAAGAGACGGGATCTACGAATGTTGAATACAGGCATAAACTTGAATAGTCATTATAACGCAAGACTCCGTAAGCGCTTGCGCTTTGCTTGTTCCCCCCGTCTATCAGGCAGGAATTTAATCCTGTAATGCTTATTAGCATCGTTGAAATAAATAATTTTTTTTTCTTCATATTTTTTAGGTGTTAAAATTAAAATCCAAAACTGATTCCAGCCTGCAAAGAAACGTTGAAAGGTTTGTCCGATCTGATCGTTTTCAGGTAACTTCCGTTATCAAAATAGTATGACATTCCTGTTTCCGCATAAATATTGATGTATCTCCAAACGGGATATATAGCCCTTACCTTTGAATTTACCGAAAATAAAGGTTCTTTCATTTTGACACCTGTGTTTTTCGTAAATTTATCATTGTTGGAAAATGTCGTCGTTTTCAGGTTGCCGGCAATGTTGTATTCGATCATTCCGCCTGCCGAAGCATAAAATCCGAGCTGTTTCCATTGTCCCAGTTTATACGAAAGGGCAAGCGGAACTCCGATATAATGAAGTTTTTGACTGTATTCGTATGTTTCTATGTTGTTGATCAACCATTCGGAACGCAGCATGGTATAAACCAGGCCGCTTTGCAACGTCCAGCGGTCATTTAAATAATAGCTTGCGCCAAGTCCGAAAGATATTGGCATTTTATGCTTGATGTCGGACGTATGTGGGATGTTTTTACTGTAAAGTGTTATTATCTCGTTATTCGTGATTTCTCCATTTGGCGTGCCTGACGGTATAGCGGCATGGTCGGTATAGGTATAGTTGATACTCGAAGTAAATAAGCCGTCACTCAAAAAACCGTTGGGATTGGAACTGATGCCCAACCGCCCGCCGCCCACTCCGAAACCCCAACGGCGACGGATTGATTTGCTCCGTAACATTGAGGGACGAGGGGGGAGTTTAGAGTTTAGAGTGTAGAGTTTAGAGTGTAGAGTTAGGAGTTTGGAGTCAGGAATTAGGAGCTGGGAGTTGGGAGTTGGGAGTTGTTGCTTTTGCGCTTTTGCAATTTCGTTCGTTTGCGCTTTCGTGTTTTTGCCTGTTTGCGCTTTCGTCCCTTTGCCTGTTTGCGCTTTCGTTTCTTTGCCTGTTTGCGCTTTCATTCCTTTGTCATTATTATTGTTTGCCTCGTAATTTGTAATTCGTGAATCGTAATTATAATAGTACAATCCTCCGACAAGCGCTGTCAGCACGGCAATTGCAGCAGCAAGAGTCAAATATTTTTTCAACGGAAACGGTTTTACTGTTTTTACTTCCGGAAGTTTGGCGAGAATCCTGTCCCAATCATCCGCATTTGTATTACTCTCAAAATTATATAGTTTTGAGCGGACCGTTTCTTCAAATTTTCCTTTTTCCTTTTTCATTTTCTTAATAAATTCCTTTTTCTGAAATCATTTTACGCAACTTATGTCTTGCACGCATATACTGGGAGCGGGAAGTATTCTCCGAAATGCCATGCATTTCTCCGATCTCCTTGTGTGAATATCCTTCAACAGCATACAGGTTGAAAACCGTACGGAAACCTTCGGGCAAACTCTTGATGCAATCCATCAACTCCGTTGCCGATATTTGAGAAATAGTCGATTCGTCAACCATTTCCGAAATCTTGTCATCATCTATATCAACCGTTTCTTTCAATATGTCGTATTTACGTAAATAATCCAATGCACAATTAACAAAAATCTTCCTTATCCAGGCTTCAAGCATTCCATCTCCTTTAAATTTATCAATATTGGAGAAGACCAAAAGAAAACCTTCCTGCAATAAATCATGAGCCGTTTCCTTATCTTTTGTGTAACGAAGACATAAACTCATCATCTGACGGGAATACATGTCATACAGCGCTTTTTGTGCTTTTCGTTCACCATTGATACACTCTTTTACAAGATGTTGTTCTTCTAACGTCATATTTTTTAAATCTATTCATAAAGATGCAATTTTTCGCCGATTCGTTGCATGGATGATTTTTTTATGCAAAGATAAGAAAATAAAAAATTCAAGAAAGAAATAAGATGGCGGAGGTCTACGTTTCGGATTTCGATAATCGTTTTATCAGTAAATGATCGGGCGATAACGTTAAGCAAAATTATTATGTCGTTTTTTATACCGTTCAGGAGTTTTTTGATTTCGCTTTTCGGCGCAATCGATCCTGCCATGTCCAAGCCTTCGCCCGTTCCGACAAGCGGTATCGGTAAACAAACGTTTGTATATGGCTTCATCGTTTTCATAACAAGTGTTTTCCAACCGTTTGATAATCGAATTACCCTGAAGATTTCAATACTGTCATATCATACAATATTAAATATCAATATATTTTCCATTTCGTTGGAGTATTTTCCCGTTGAAATAATCAGAATAACAATCGCAGGGAAAGTAAGTGCGTCTTATTTCGCAGGAGTTGTTTTTGCTGTCGGGGCAACTGCCGTTGTTTTCGAAGTTTCTTCCTGTGTGGAGGTATAATTTTTATTCAAAAAATCAATTACCTCATTAGTAATATCATAAATATCATTTGCATACAGAATGTCATCCCTCATATTTCCAAATATTATATGATAACTTTTATTTTTGTTAAATTCTTTCAATTGCGTAATGATTGTTTTACGCAAATCTTCATTCAAGCGCAACTGCTCGTCTCCAAGTTCCTTGGATAGCTGTGCTTCAAGTTGTTGCAAATCTTCCTGTTTTTTGACTAAGCGTTGTTGTTCGGCTAATGCTCTTTCCTCCGACAGAAAAGAACGTGTATCTACTTTGCGCTGAAAATCAACAGCTTCAGACTGTAATTTGCGCAGTTTTTCCGTGAGATTCGCATGTGAATTTTCAAATTTTCTTGCGATTTGTTCGCTCAAATCAATTGAATATTGATATTTTTGCGTCAGCGAATCTACATTAACGTACGCTATCGGCAACAAACTTCCTGCATACGAACCACTGTCCAGTGAACTGGTTCCGGATAAATCAATCTTCTGATTGTTCGAGAAAAACAAAGCAAATAAAACGATTACAGCAATTCCAAGCGCCCCTTCAATTACATAATGTATTTTTTCTTTCATATTTTTTTGTATTTTTGTGGTCGCAAAGATAGGAGTTTAATTTTTTGAATAAGAATTTTAAACCTATAAATTCGATTATTTTTTAATAATTCTACATATTTTAAAAAATTATAACAATTATATATTCAATAATAAAATTATAAAATTATGACTATTAAAGATTTGAGTCCAAAAGAAGTATGGAACTATTTTTATGAAATTACGCAAGTTCCTCGTCCATCGAAAAAAGAAGGCAAAATTATTGAGTACATCGAAGGAGTATCTCAAAAACACAAAATTTCGATTAAAAAAGATAAAGTCGGAAATTTATTGCTTTTCAAAGAAGCGACAAAAGGTTACGAAGATTTTCCGACTGTGATTCTACAAGCACATATTGACATGGTTTGTGAAAAAAACAGCAACATAAAACACGATTTTGAGAAAGACCCGATAAAAACGGTTATCAATGGCGAATGGCTTTGTGCAGAAGGTACTACGCTCGGCGCCGACAATGGTATAGGAGTGGCTGCCGCTTTGGCCGTTATCACATCAAAAGACGTTGAACACGGTCCTGTCGAATGTCTCTTTACCGTCGATGAAGAAACTGGACTGACAGGTGCAAACGCACTACAAAAAGATTTTATGACAGGTAAAATTCTGTTAAACCTCGACAGTGAAGACGAAGGCGAAATTTTTATCGGTTGCGCAGGTGGTAAAAATACGACTGTTACCTTTAATTATAGCGCCGAGAATGCTTCAAAAACAGATAACTATTTTAAAATTGCTGTATCGGGTCTGAATGGCGGGCATTCCGGTGGCGATATTCACAAAGGACTTGGCAATGCAAACAAAATCCTTGCACGTTTCTTATATCAACTCCTTAATAAATATGAGTTTACGTTAGCAGAAATTGAGGGTGGAAACCTTCATAACGCTATTGCTCGCGAGGCATTTGCCCTTATAGGTACGGATGCCAAAAACAAAGAAAAAATCAGAGCATTACTGAATGTTTTCGCTGCCGACATCGAAAAAGAATTGAAAAGCGTGGACTCAAATGTGAAGCTGACGATGGAAACGGCAGCTCCTCCAGAAAAAAATATTCCCAACGCATTAAAAACCAATCTTATACACGCTCTTCTTGCCTGCCCTCATGGAGTAATCGGTATGAGTCATGATATCGAAGGGCTTGTAGAAACTTCTACCAATCTCGCTTCTGTTAAAATGACAGGTAACAATAAGATAGTAATCATAACGAGCCAGCGCAGTTCCATTGAATCGGCAAAAAATGCTGTTGCCGACCAGGTTGCAGCTGTTTTCAAACTTGCTGGCGCAAAAGTCATGCATGGCGACGGTTATCCGGGGTGGATGCCGAATGCGGATTCAAGAATCCTTGAGGTTGCAAAGAACAGTTATAGGAAACTCTTTGGAAAAGATGCCAAAATAATGGCTATTCATGCGGGCCTGGAATGTGGTTTGTTTCTCGAAAAATATCCATATCTTGATATGATTTCATTCGGTCCGACGCTTCGTAGCGTACATTCGCCAGACGAACGCATTGAAATAAAAACCGTTGATATGTGGTGGAAACATCTGCTTGATATTCTGAAAAATGTGCAGTAAGAACATTATGAGAAAAACAATTTTTTCGCTTATTTGCTTACTGTTGTCGTGTGTGACATTCTGTTTATCAAATTGCGCCGATTCAAAACGGAAAATGTTGGAAAAGTACGCGAATGAATATAACCGAAAATGCCCGATTTTTCCAAGTATAGCCTTGAGAATTGATAAATTCGAGATTATGCCGGATTTGGTGATGAAAGTTACCGTAACTTTACCGACACATGACTTTTCGGACATTGAATTTGATAAAAAAACTTTAATTGAAATCGGTAAAAAAAATGCAATCAGGTATTTACAAGAACAGCCGACGACCTTTTCCATAGTGAAAAAGCTTAAAATCAATTATCTTTATTCATATTATGATTCAAAACAAAATCATTTATATGACATAAAAATTACTCCGGAAGATTATGCTGCAATATTGCCTCCTGAAACCGACAATGAGATTTTACAAGGAATTATAGGAGGGGCTATACTGGAAATGAAATCAATTGTGAAACAACTTCCGATTGATTATGGTAATGGCGTTGTACTTAGTTCGTATGAATTTTTAGAAAAAGAAAAAATGTATGATTATATATATTTATTAACAGGAGAAACGGAAGAGGCTGTTGTGTCCGATGTGGTATCATTCAGGGAGAAAAATTTGTTGGAAATAAAAAATATACTTAATAATGACCCTTTGACAAAAAGAAATTTAAAATATGGTATGTCTTTCAGATATACTTATAAAGACAGCGATGGAAATACACTATGTACATTTATAATAAATAAAGAGACGTCATAAAATAATCCGGAGGAAAAATCGTTTATCCGGTATAACTCATGTCAGATGAAAATAAAGTTTATTGTCGTATTTATTATATATTTGACTGTCGATATATTGATTGGATGCAATGGAATAGACAACTATTCCGTAAGTCCCGGTCATCATCTTTCGTTCTCGACAGATACCGTCTCTTTCGATACAGTTTTTACAAGCATTGGCTCTTCGACTTACGGTTTTATGGTTTACAACAACAACAGTGAAGACTTGAATATACAGGAAATACGTCTTGCCGGAGAGGAAACAAGCGGCTTCAGACTGAATGTCGATGGCCGTGCGGGAGAGATTTTCAACAATATACCGATTTGGAGGAAAGACAGCCTCTATGTATTGGTTGAAGTAACGGTCAATCCTAACGGTGAAAATCAACCGTTTGTGATTTACGATTCGGTAATATTCACAACAAATGGCATTCGTCAGGCCGTGCTTTTGGAGGTTTACGGGCAAAATGCACATATATTAAGAGGGACGACCGTTTTCGACAAAGATACAACACTTGTCGCCGACCGGCCCTATCTGATTTATGACAGTGTAAAAATTGCTGAAAACGTCACGGTTAATATAGAAAAAGGCGTTTCTTTTTACATGCACAACAATGCGAAGTGGATAATAGAAGGAACTATTAAAACGCATGGCGTCCGTGAAAAGCCGGTTGTGTTCAGAGGCGACAGGCTTGGGGCTTTTAATTACGTTACTACTTATGATAAAATCTGGGCTCAATGGGATGGAATATTTTTCGGGTCGGCAAGTTTCAACAATGAGATGACTTACACAATGATACGTAATGGGATTTCAGGCTTGACTTTCAAGGAGTCTACTCCCGAAAGAAAAAAACTGACTCTCGACGACTGCGTCATTACTAATATGGGCGCAAATGGCCTGTATGCGGTAAATTGCCATATCGAAGCCGTCAATACGGAACTAAGCAATGCCGGCGTCTATCTTTTGATGCTTGCAGGCGGAAAACATAGATTTATTCACTGCACTGTAACAAATTACATGCCTTCCGTAAGTGGCAACGCGATGAGAATGTGCCCGACCCTCACGTTATCGGATAATTTAAAGTTTCTTTCGGAAGACAGTGAAGACGATCGCAAATTCCCTTTGCTGCAAGCTTTCTTTGATAACTGCATTATTGACGGCGGAAATAGTTCTACAGGTAATAATACATTTTTCGAAGGCGAGATTCAATTCTTTTCCGCTGGCGAAATTAAAGATTTGTATGGTAATGACGATAATTTTAATTACCGTTTTAATCATTGTTTCATTAAGATAAAAAATGTTACAGGCAGCAGATTTATCAACTGTTTGTTTGAGAAAAGTCCGACCTATGTAAAATCCGAAGCTACCAATGAAAATGATGAAAGCGATTTTGTTTTTGATTATCATCTAGACAGCGCTTCCTTAGTTATAGGAAGAGCAGACCCTTTAATATCAGAGCTGTATCCCGTTGATATGGATGGAGTAAATAGATTGAGAAGCCCCTCAGGACCGTCAATCGGCGCTTATGAATTTGTAGAACAAAAATCGAGTAAAAGATGACCGATAAATTAAGGTGCGGATTATTCATAAGTTTATTTCTCATAACACTGGGATTTAATAATTTATATTCCCAGTCGGAAAGAAATCAGAAATTTCGCGTGATGTTTTATAATGTTGAAAATCTTTTTGATACATACGATGATCCCAATAAAGAAGACGATGATTTCCTTCCCGATGGTCGTATGAAATGGAACAATAGTAAATATTATACCCATTTACGCAAAACCGCACAAGTGATAAACGCTGTCGGAGAATGGGGAACACCGGCTATTTGCGGACTTTGCGAGGTGGAAAACGACACCGTCATCGTTAATCTTCTATATCGTACCTCATTAAGAGAGCAGCATTATAATTATTGTATTACGACAGGCAGCGATGCGAGAGGTATAAATAATGCATTGCTGTATCAGCGGGACAAGTTCAAATATTTAGGACATGCTTCGAGACGTATCTATTTTTCTAACGAAGATAAACGGTCGCGCGACATTCTGCATGTGTGGGGAAAAATTATTAACGGCGAACAACTTGACGTCTTCGTCTGTCATTTCCCGTCTCGTTCTTCCGGCGTTTTGGAAACGGAGCGAGACCGTATTGATGCAGCCAAATACCTGAAAAAACTTTGTGATTCCATTTTAGAAAAGAATATCAACGCGAACATATTGGTGATGGGAGACTTCAATGATACTCCCGCAGATAAAAGTACGCAACTGATAAAAAAAGGTTCCAATCCGAAATTCAATCTTATAAATTTGTTTGAGGTTGCTGAAAATCTTAATTTTTACGGCACGCACAAATTTCAGGGCGAATGGTCGCAACTCGATCAGATATTTGTCAGTCAGCATCTAAACAAGATGTTGATTGCTAACAGTCATGTCATTTTTGCGCCGGATTTCTTACTTACGAAAAAAAACAGATATGGTGAGCAGACCACATTGCGCTCAAATGCAGGAACGGTATATATAGGAGGATTCAGCGACCATTTACCCGTTGTTGCCGACTTTTTGTTTCCTTATCAATGAGTCAGTTAAAAATGTGGCGGTATTGTTATTTCCATTTTGCAAAAATACGCCTTTCCTTCCTGATTTCCAATTTTTTATGACAGCATACTTTTCACATTACCACCTGCAGATTTTAGGGTGTAAAAAAAATATTCGTATGCGCTTGGAAATCTCATAATTTTCATGTAGGTTTGCGGCGATAAAAACATCATGTACATGTAGCTATGAAAAAGATTCTATTTTTATTCGCATTATTGTGGGGAATTTTCAGCGCAGAAGCGCAAGTCGCTACGCATATCTTCGAGTCGAAAGATGCGTTTAAACTGTTCCCCGATTTGAAACGGCGGGAATCCGGCAAGGCGCCCGTGAAGCAAATGCAAGCCGTAAATGTGGAAGCGCTGTTGAAAGAAGACGAAGCAAATGCAGGCTTGGGCGTACCTTTCCGGTTTGGTTACGGATTTGACGTGAACTATACGATGGACGACGGGATATGGGAAGAACAATTGTCCGTGCGGGTATGGAGCGTGAAAGTAACTTCTAAGGGAGCGTATTCCATTAATTTCATATTCAGCGATATGGTTCTTTCGCCTGAGGCTGAATTGTATATTTACAGTTCGGAGGGTCTGGCCGTTTATGGGCCTGTTACTTCTGTACAAAATGCAGCTGTTTTCCTGACGGATCTGGTTGCCGGCGACGAAGTGGTCATCCAGTTGACAGAGCCGGTTGGCGCTACGGAGCGGTCAAGTCTGAAAATATCAAAGGTAGTACACGGATATGTCAATATGTTTCCGTTTTCTACGGATGCGCGTGCCGCCGCATTGACCTGTCATAACGATGTCGTCTGTTATCCCGAATGGTTGCGGGAATCGGAGGGTGTGGCGCTTATCTTGTTAAATGGTTTATCTTTCTGCACAGGTTCCCTGCTAAATAATACTTCGGAAGATTTCAAATCCTATTTTTTAACGGCTTTTCATTGTGTTGATGCAAATCAGAATGAAAGTATTTCTGCCAATGAACAATCAACTGCGGAAAACTGGGCGTTTCGCTTTCGATATAAAAGAGAAACCTGTGGAGGTTCTTATGTATCCAGCTATTTTACATACAATCAGGCACAGTTCAGGGCGGCATAGATTGATACCGATTTTGCATTGATGGAAATATCCGGCAATAATATATCCCGCGATCCTCGCGTCTCTTTTTCAGGATGGAACCGGACGATGAGCGCGCCTGCTTCAGGTACGGATATTCATCATCCTGCCGGAGAGGTAATGAAAATATCATTTGATTATAATCCGTTGGTTTCTTATAATTCTTCTATAAACTGGTCGGGTAGTGAAACCCCTCCGAATACGCACTGGGAAGCTGTGTTAGACAATGGTTCAACAGAAGGAGGTTCTTCCGGTTCTTCTTTGTTTGACCCCGGCAAACGGGTGGTTGGACAACTTCATGGCGGAGATAAGATCTGTAATTCTCCTAGAAAATATTATGGTCGATTCGATCTTTCATGGAGTGGCGGAGGCACAAATGCTACTCGCTTAAGCAATTGGCTGGATCCGACGAATACCGGCGCTACGACAACAAATACAATCAAATATCCGTCGGTTTCCGGCAGTTCTTATTTCTGTACGACGACTACTTATCAAATTAAAGATCTTCCTTCGGGGGCAAACGTCAATATACAGGTATATCCTTCACAGATGACAGCTTCCATCTCAAACAATACAAGCATTGTTTTAGATGCAAACGGTAATGCTCTGACCGGCTGGCTGTATGTGAATATCAGCAAAGGTTCCTTTACTTATCTTGCGGATACGTTCCGCTTTATTACCGGGGAATATTATCCCGACGTCCTGATTTATAACGATAGCGACTGTTCCGACGAGGAGTATGGCAGAACGACGGAAGACGGGAATATCAATACCTCCGGCGTCAGTCCCCGCCCTTCGTATGGCTGGTGTTATAATCAGTTGGATCATAATAAAATTCAGGTATATTTTTATGATGAACGATACCGGGCGATTTTATCCTCTAATTTGGCTTATCGGGTTCGTCTGGTAGAAAGAAGTAATCAGCAGGTTGTTTATACCTATTGCTGCAACTATACCGGATACTCCCCGATTGTAATAGATTACCCGGGTTCTCTCGGGGTCTACTATGACGTGGAAATGAAAATCGTCGGCAGCGATTGTCCGGACGCTGCTGCATGGACTGCCGTAGGAGAAACGTACTATGCCAATTGTGCGGGAAGTGGCAGTGGCGAAATCGAAGAGTTCCGGATAGAGCGGCAAGTCGATGAAGACTTTTTCACATTGAAAAGACTTCAACGCGTCGGTCTTCCCCAGTCGGGAAAGTTTACGGTTCGGTTATACAGCCTGCCGCTTGGCCGTCTGTTCAGGGAATCGGAAGTAGAAATAGCCGGCGAAACCGCGGTTAGCCTTAGTGGTTTACCTGCTGGAGAATATGCGGCGCAAATCAGGCGTTCGACAGGGGAATGTGTCGTCGATCCGCCCGAACGAATCATTGTCAAATAATAAAATAAAAAAAAACAACAATATTATGAAACGTTTAAAAACATATTTATTAGCAGTATTCCTGTCATCGCTTTGTATCCCTTTCCCGGGATGTAAGGACGACGAGGTCGATAATTCCCACTTGTCGTCGGAAGAAGCCGTTATCGGGAAATGGAAACTGATTAAACACGGCCCGGATGCAGAGCGAACTAAACCTGTTGATTTTGACAGCTGGCTTGAGTTTTATCCTGATAAAACGATGCTGAGAACCAATTTTTCTCAGCTTACTTATTATATGGATCAGGAATGTTTATACCTGGAAGATACTCGGACGTGGATATATGAGTATAAATTTACAGATAAAAAAAATACACTGACACTTAAAGTCATATACGAAAATATAATTCTTTTAGATATTTATATCCCAGAAGAAGATCAGTCTATAGTACGTATTTACCAGCGGGTCAAATAAAGTAAAAACATATTAACTTGAATGTCATTTTGATATTCCTTCTTTTCGGGATTACTGCTCCGGAATATTTTCAAAACCTGCTTTGGAGCGATTGACAGGCATCCACCAGAAGCAGTTGTTTCACTATGCTTCCGGCTTGTGCAAGCCATTGGCACAGACTGTGAAAAAGTTGGACGACGCAATTCACCGCTTTGCCAACGAACTGAGCCAGGTACGTTTTGTCTGACCGTTTATAATTACCTGAGTTCGATGTAATGAATTAAAAAAATTTAACACATGCTTTTCACAGAAAGAAACACAAAAGTTTAGCCCGAATTTTTTTTCGAGCATTGGCCGATTTATAAATTTAACGTGTAA
>JAITJX010000031.1 GCA_031278765.1 Tannerella sp.
TGCGTTTAAGAGGTCATTATTTTTCAACTGCACTTGTATTCCTTCGGGTTCTATCCATCCGAATCCTCTGTTTTGCAGTTCGGGTATCAATATTTGCAGTACCTGTTCTTCTGTACAGTCGGGATAAAGCGTCAGGAATTTTTCCAGAAAAGGTCGCGCGCCTTCGTCCCATTCCGTCCATCCGGGAAATTCGTAGAAATGGTCGATGTGTATCAGATAGCAGTTAGCGGCGTAAGCGATTGCGTAATTTCCTCCGGGGTGTATCGAGATAGCAAGACTTTTGTTTTGGAGCGAGAGGAGGTGTTTTTGTTCATCGAGATTCCAGTAACAAATCGCTCCGGGCGTTCCTGAAGATAAGGCGTACCGTTCGTCGGGTAAGAATTTCACATCGGTAGCGCAGTAGTTCGGGTCGTTTTTGTGCCGGCATTCTGCAATCGTTTCGAATGTATTCAAGTCTATTACTTCTACTCCGCCTGTTTTTCCCAGTATCAGGCGGGAGTTACTGTGGTCGGGGCAGATGCAGCAAACATTGTCGCGGACGAGACAATCTTCTCCACTGCGGGCGTCCCATTTGAGTATTTCGCCTTGTCGGCGGTTTTGCGCAGTCGAGAATGTGATGACAGAGCGCATGTCCGGTCCAAAGCAAACGCTTTTGACTTCCCTTTCGTGGGCGAAGACATTAATACAGCATCGTTTTCCGGTGTTCCAGAGTTTCGCCGTCCTGTCTTCGCTTCCGGAGAGGAGATATTTTCCGTCGTGGCTCACCCTCAGGTCATTGATAGCGCTGTTGTGCGCGCTGTTGAACGAAAACAGGCATTTCCCTGTTTTCGGGTCGAAGACTTTGATGTGCTGCACATTTTTCGGGTTTCCGACAACTCCGTAAACGAATTTGTTGTCGGGGCTGAAAGCGTACAGGTATAAGTCGGGAGAATCTTCGAACTTGTGAAGATATTTGCCGTTGACGACGTCGTAGAGCCTGCCTTTAGAAATCACATATCCTTCGGGGCTGAAAGCAAACTTGCAGTTTGTTTTTCCGATGGCGCGTTCCTGCACGAGCGAACGGACGCCTTTGATACGGCAATATTTGCCGATGTCGTCGTTCAGTTTCTGCCGTGTATGCCAGTGAACGAAAGGAATCCGGAAAGTTTCTTCAAGAGATTTGAGGGCGGCTTTGATGTCTTTTTTTTGTATGTGAGTTTTTGCTTCTGCAACGATTTGCCTGAAACGGCGTTGCTGTGCTTCCAAGTCGTGCGTATTGATAACTCGGCTTAGCGCCCATTTGATTTCAGGGGAACTGCCGAAGTCGGGCAGCGAAAGGAGAAACAGCCCTTTTTGCGGATTATCGCGGTCTGTTCCGGCTGTTGTCAAGGCATATTTCCGGTTGAGATACAGGATATTTGCGTTGGGAATAATGTCGTTCGAGGTATTGATGCAGCGTCCCGAATCGGCGTCTATCAGCCTGCATCCGGAAAAGACGGTAAACAGATGGCTTCCTTCGGGGAAAAAGTACAGTTCGTTGCCAACGCCGGCTCTGTGCATGTAAATCAAACTGCCGTCGGAGATGTTCCACAAGCCTAAGACTCCGTTTGAGTATGATGCGGCAAGACGCCCGTTCGGGGCGAACCGGAGCGTTTGGATGCGATACTGCTCTTCTCCGTCCCTTACATGCAGAATGTCTTCCTGAAAGGACTGTTTCGTGCGTTCCTTTTTGTCTGCTTTGCGAAAAGTTTGGAGCAGGTTTCCTGTCGCGGTATCGAACAGTTTGATAAAGCCCTGCCTGTTTCCTGTCGCTACCGAGAGTCTGTCGGGGCTGAAAGATACGGCAGAAACATTTTTTTCATCTATTGCGACTGTACGGATGCATTTACGGCTGTCTATGTCCCATATTTTCAATTCGCCGGAGCAATCTTCATTTTCGCCCCATGCCAGAGTCAATATCTGCTTGCCGTTTCGGCTGAAACAGGCTTCTTTCGGTTGAGAGTTCATGAACATGCGCGAGGCAAACCGGTGTAAACACCGGTATCCGTCGGTATTCCACAGACAGATAGCTTTTCCGTTTATAATGCAGCCATTTTCGTCTTCTTTTCCTTCGAGCGTAAGCAAGTATTTGCCATCGTCGCTGAAACAAAAGAGTTTTACCTGCTTCCATTCCCATTCATGCCTGTTTACCGGAATAAGATTGCAGGGTTGTTTTTCAGCCGTATATACGAGTTTCCATTTTTCTATGCCATCCGTCGAAGCGGAGAATAGCTCGCTCCCCTCGTCCGCGATGTGCAACAGTCCTGTATGGACAATCTTGTTGCTCAGGATATGGAGGTTTTGTTTTCTGTCCGGCGATTTGAGGGCATTGAGGAATGCGCTGTATTTTTTGTCGCGGAAAGTTTCTTTTTTATCATTCATCAGGCTGATTGCCGTTTGATAATCGTGCCGTTCCACGCAGAGGTTTGCATACAGCCAAGTGGCGTTATGATTGTCGGGGTGGTTTTCGTACATGTTTTTGAGGGTGTCGGCAGCCTGCATGTCGTCAATATATCCGTTCCGCCAGAGATATACGGTTGTATTAAAGATGCAGTCAATATGGTCGGGCTGTTTTTCCAGAGCGTCATTCCAGCATCGTTCTGCTTTATCGGTCATGCCAATATCTAAAAACGACAGGGCTTTGTTGTTTAAGATGTCGGCGGTGTCGGCAGTGATTCCGATATTGGGACGGGCATAGAAGGTCCCCGTTTCGGTCTGATATATTTCGCACAGAAGGGCTTCGATTTCGGCAAAGTTAGCAGGACGCTTTTCTGTTTTGACTTCGAAACATCGCTTCAAGAGCTGCTTCATCGTATCGGGTACGGGAATATAAGCCCTGTTGAAATATTCGTTGCATGCCATTCCGGCAGTCACACCGCTATCCCATGGTCTGTCGCCAAGAAACATTTCGAGTATCGATACCGCCCAACTCCATATATCGGTGTGTAAAGTAAGGTTGCAGCCATCCTTCTGCTCTGGCGAACAGTAATCTTCCGTATAAATGTTTTCCGAGACGGCAATTTCATTTTCGTAAAAGGCGTTTCTTTCCAGCTTGGCAATAGCTCCGGCAATTCCGAAATCGGCTACTTTTGCCATACCCTCGTCCGTCATCAGCAGGTTTGCAGGCTTGACATCCTGATGGATGATATTCTGTTTGTGGGCATATCGCAGCCCCCTCGCAAACTGAACAGCGATGTCAAGAATCCGTTCCAGCGCGGCTTTTTTCCCGCCGTCGTAAAGTTTTCCCGAAGGCTTAGAGTTTCTGGAAAAATAGCGGTAATCGTCGTCATCCTCGCTTTTCCCGTATATCCATTCTTTAAGGCTTCCGCCGTTCATCCATTCCGAGAAAATCGAGGGGATACCGTCTATGTCGCGCACATAGTAGCACGAAACGATATGCGGATGCCTGCCAAGGTCTATCCAGACATTACATTCGTTGATGAACTGCTTTTTGTGCAGCTCATCGACGAAAGTGTTTTTCTTTGGCTGTTTCATGGCGAGTTCGACGTCCCATCCGGTGTGATACACATGAAATACGCGTCCAAAACCGCCTTCAACAGGAGCTGCCACAACTCTGTACAGCCCCCTGATAAGGTCGTTGATACTGTACGAACCTTCGGAAGCTCCCGTATCAGGAACAGTTACGCCTGCCAGCCGGGTAAAATCATCGCGTTCATGCATTTTGCTCAATCGTTTTTCTCAGGTTTCTGGCTATACCGATACAGTATAACAACCACATTATACATGCAAGAACTGTTGACAACCACCAGAAAACAGAGTAGGCGGTGGAATGTAGTGGCGCTTTCAACAACCGGTCTTCGAAAAGCGTCAGAATAAGGTTGCCGACAAAATTGCCGCCATGCCACATCCCTCTGAGCCATCCGGCTTCGATTGCGGGGTCGATGCGACAGAGGTAATAAGGAATTAATAGCGCCAGTCCCATTCCCAATAATGAGCCGAAAATGAAAATGGACACTGCGCATCCGGGACTTAATTTTTGTTCCATAATTTTAATAAATTTAAATTAATAATGAGTAACATGAAATATAATTTTAATAAATTATTTCAGTATTTTCAAATATACGGTCGAGATATTGTCGCGCCCGCCGTTGGCATTAGCCTCGTCGATGAGGTTACGGCAGACGTTGTCGGGGTTTCGACGTGTCACCGGATGCATCAACCGTGATAATCGCGTTTGGCTTACCATGCCATACAGCCCGTCGCTGCACAGAAGCAGCCGGTCTCCGGGTTTGACTTGACGAATAAACACATCGGGTTTTGCCGGCGCCGGCATACCTGCATATTGCAAAAGTATTGAGCTTGAAGAATGATTTTGGGCTTCGTCTTTCGATATTTCACCCATGTCGACAAGTATTGCGGCAAGGTTATGGTCGTTTGTGACCTGCTGGATATTTTGTTTGCAATACGGCAAAAGGTATCCCCGACTGTCGCCCAAATTAACAAAAATGGCATGACAGTCTATCAGCCAGACTCCCGACACTGTCGCTCCGAAAAAGGTATGGTGTTCGTCGTTCCCCATATCATAAATATTGTCGCTTAATATTCGGATTTGTTGCTCCAGAATTTCGGCGGCATATTCGGGCGTCGGTTCTTTTTCGAGCATAGATGCAGCTTGCCGCATCATCAATGGCAATACTTGTTTGATTATGTCGGATGTGACTCCGCCTCCGCCATTGACCAAACCTCCCATCCCGTCGGATATGGCAAAAAAACCATATTCGGGGCATGTGATGACTTCATCCTGATTCGACGAACGTTTATGCCCGATATCAACCCGCGCGGCGGCATGAAACCCGTATTTGAAAAGTGGCGTGTGTATTTTCATCGTTCAATATTTTTTTTTGTGCAGGCAGGCAGAATATCCCAGACGCTTTTCTGGAGATTCGAAGGCAATGTTTCCCAAATCATTTTCTTTAATACCAGCATCTCGGGATATTCGCTGTCGAACTTCATTCCGCAGTTGTCCCTGAGTTTGTGGATGCCGATTGCGGGGTTGTCTGTCAGGGCGGCGTCGATCACTTCCGCCAGCTTTTCCGGAATTGCCGAGTTATATTTGCGGATGGGAACAGCGCTGTTCTCAAGTACCTCCGTGATAAGTTCCGCGCTGTTTGCTCCCCTGAGATTCTTTGGATAAAAACCTGTCAGCATATTGTAGTAACTTGCTGCGACAGCCCATGCATCAACTTCCGGATGCGCATTCTTGCAGTCGATGACTTGCTGGCGAGGCATAAAAGCCAAAGTGCCTCGGATATCTCTCGGCTTTGTAATATCGGTAAATCCTGCTGCATTGAAAGCTTTTGCCAAGCCGAAATCGGCAACCTTGGCGACAGGGTACGAATGGTCTTCGTTGGCGATGAAGATATTTGCCGGTTTGAAATCGCGATGAACGACGCCTTTTACCGAAATGATGCGTCCGCTTTTCAGCGTAACAGGTACTGTTGTGTTGTGCGTATGGTGAAGCCCGTCCAACACTTGAAGAATGATGCTGGTGGCACATGCGATGTCCTTTTCATTACGTCCCATAGAGCCGCCTCTGAGATTAACCATCTGGTCTACGCTGCCGCCTTTGCAAAGTTCCATAAGAATAAAAAACATGCCTCCCGACTGTCCGCATTTGTAATGGCGCACCACGCTCTCGTGTTTCAAAGCGCAACCGATGTGGGCTTCACGCAAAAACATTTTCTTGCTCAACTCGTCTCTCGCAATTTCGGGAAGCATCACCTTGAGCGCCATCTGCTCGCCTGTCCGTTCGTCTTCGACCAGCCAAACCTGTCCCATTCCGCCTTTACCGAGCAATTTGATGTTACGGTAACCTGCAATTTCTTCTGCATCGTCTTTTTTCTCCACTGCATTTTGAAGCAAGTGCATCAAAAGTTTGAGAGGGTCTTCCTGACATTGCGGGCAAATATCTATACTGTTGGGTTCCTTCTTAAAGGAGTTTCCACATACTGTACATTTGTTCTTTGCTCTGGCTGCGCGCGCTTTTTCTTCTTCTCTGGCTGCGCGCGCTTTTTCTTCTTCTTTGGCTGCGCGCGCTTTTTCTTCTTCTCTGGCTGCGCGCGCTTTTTCTTCTTCTCTGGCTGCACGCGCTTTTTCTTCTTCTTTGGCTGCACGCGCTTTTTCTTCTTTGGCTGCACGCGCCTTTTCTTCTTTGGCTGCACGCGCCTTTTCTTCTTTGGCTGCACGCGCTTTTTCTTCTTTGGCTGCACGCGCTTTTTCTTCTTTGGCTTTAGTATTTGAATTAACTTCGGGCGCGACGTTTGCTTCACGTGCTTTTACCTCTTCAATTGCTTTTTTAATCTTTAATTTTTCCTGTTCTTTGTGACATGATTTGCAAAGAGGTTGTCCTGCTTCGTTTTTATATTGAGTGTCTTCGATTTCGGTATTACATTCGACGCATTTTTCTTTCGGCGGTTGTTTTTGTTCTTCGAGAGGGTTTTCATAAATAGTTTGTTCTGTGAAGCTTTTATTTTGAGATTCTTCGAGTTCGATTGTCAAAACAATTTCACAGGAATTTCCTAATCGCAGACAGTCTCCCGATTTCATCTGGAAATTACTGTAATCGATTTTTCGAGCTTCTTCCGGCGATTGTGTCGGGTTTCTCTGACCGATTTTTTCACCGTTCAGAAAAGTGCCGTTCAGGCTGCCTAAATCCCGCACCATCACCACAGGCGGGTTAATATCAACATAACAGTGATACCGCGATACTGCATTGTCTTCGAAATGTATAGCGCAATCTTTATCTCTTCCGACGATAATACTCTCGCGCTGTTCGTAAAGAAATTCCTGATTTTCAGTATTTCCTTTGATGATTTTAAATGTTACTTTTGATGACATGGCTATTTGTTTTAAATTATTCGATAATAATATTAATTAATTTTTACTGCATCTTATCCTTCTCTTCGTTGCCGGTATAGTTTGCCGACAGTGGAGTCAGGTTAAGTATTGTATTATGGTCGGCGGTATCCTCTGTTTCGACAGCCGGTTCTATTTCGATGATAAGATCCGGATGCATTGCATGGAAATCGTTTTCAATTTCTTCGTCGAACACTTTCATATATATACAACAGTTAAATACTTGTCTTAATTCTTCGTCGCTTTCAATGGCATTGTATACCAACCGGCGTATTTCGCATGTTGCAACTCCGTTTATAACAGATGCAATCATTTCTTCTGAAATCATATTTTTATTCTCCATAACTGTTTGTTGTTTCATTTACTTTATAATATTTGTTGAATTGCTCTTTAAACTGTTCTTTGGCTCTACGATACAAAACATAAAAATAGTCGATGGATACGTTCATCTCTTCAGCTACTTTTTCCCGAGTCTTGTTTTCATAATACATTTTAATCAAAATAATTTTGTAGCGGTCGTTTGGCATTCCGAACAATGCTTTCCTTATCTGTTTATTTTGTTCGCTTTCGTCGTTACATGGTTCTGGCAAATTAACTTTTTTCTGCATTTCTGCATTCATTTTTTTGTGCAAATTCAGAAAAAAATTGTATGCAACGGTTGATATCCATGTCTTTATCGAAGCATTGTTTCGTCCTCCATACTGTCTTAGCTTATACCAGTTATCCTTTTTTATATAGATATAAATTTCATTGACAGCTTCGTCCAATTGCATCTGTTGGTTGTCGAAAAACTTCCTCATGCAATAATTAATTACAGAAACGCATTTTACACAAAATAAATATGTTTCTGCCTTTTTATCGCCGGAATATATTTTTTCCAGCAACTGCCTGTCCATTAATCCGGAATAATACTCTAATTCTTTTTCTGTCATAACTTATATGTTTATTCATCACAAATATAAAGATTTATTTATCACAATATTTTTATTAATTTTGCTTTATTCACCAATTATTTAACACCACAATCAAAATCTGTTTTATATAATAGAGAACTGACAGGTCAAAAATCTATCATCTATCATCTATCATCGACAAAATAGATATTGATTCATTTTGTCATTTATTTTACCCTTTTTATATCTGCCATTTTCTATTTACAATTTAATTATCAATGAATTACTAACTAAAATCAATATAATATCCGCTACAAAATTACGACATATAGCAATACGTGTCAATCACCCAAATGGGTGATTTTTTAGGGTTGCGACGAAAATTAATAAAGTATTACAGTATCCTCCCACAGAGACGACGGGGGGTATGCAATACGCCCCTACAGGACAATACACCGGTGTGCGCCGGTAGGGACGTATCGCATACGCCCCATGACATACGTTTTCGGTTTTCGGGTAGACACTATTATTTGTTATATCTTACTTATTTTGCTTCCGTTATCGATAGGCGGCGCGATATATGGGGGGAATAAAATCGGCGAAAGCCCGTAAGGCGCAACAGCCAACATTCGCCGGTTCTTTCCCTGCCGAAAAAGCGGAGATAAGGTTGATATGACACTAAATGCAATTTCTCTTATTCATAGACAAAATTTTATTTGCGATTAATAAAAATGTGTTACTTTTGTCCTCGTTTTTTGAAACAGGTTTTTCAACATTGTTGAAGCTTTTTATTAATTAATTTGTTGTTTTATGGAAAAACAATTTG
>JAITJX010000006.1 GCA_031278765.1 Tannerella sp.
CAAATTATACCAACAGAGAAAATGTTCAATTCTTAGGAAAAGATATTCGCTACATCAAATTGGATAAACCGTATTTTGTTAAAAATAAAGATATCTTCTTCGGTTCGTTTATCTATATACTGGCCTACATGATGATTGCCGTTCTTTTTATCGTCTTCTTCATTATTTATCGCAAACAGGTGAAGGAAAACGCAAATATTGCACTTGTGAGAACGAAAAAAGCCAATAAAATGGCTGTTAAACGATTGAAAATGGCTGAAAAATTACTTAAAGAAAACAAAGAGGAACCATTCTACGAAGAAACCCTTCGGGCACTGTGGGGGTATCTGAGCGATAAATTAAACATTTCGCAGTCGGAACTGACGAAAGAAAATGTTTCTGCCGAACTGTCGAAATATGGCGTCAATGAAATTTTGATAAATGAATTTCTTGATATTATAAATACATGTGAATTTGCGCGCTACGCGCCGAGTAAATCCTCAGGAGCAATGGATAAACTGTTCGATGAAACGGTTGACGCTATCGGAAAAATGGAAAATACAATAAAAAAGCAAGATTATGCAATATAGAAAATCATTAATCAAGAAGCGAAACAATTTTCTGCCTTCGCACCTTCACACCTTCGCACGAATAACAATCTTTTTCTTTTTTGCTTTGTCAATAAAAATAAATGCACAAGAAACGGAACTGAAAGAAGCAGAAAAAACATACTCGGAAGGACAGTACGATAAAGCAGCGGAAATATACGAGTCATTGCTTAAAAATTACGGTAATTCCGGAGAATTGTTTTATAACCTGGGTAATGCATATTACAAAGCAGGAAAGATAGCGCCGGCTGTTTTGAATTATGAGCGTGCGCTACTGATAAAACCAGGAGACGACGATGCCAGATTCAATCTCGGAATGGCAAAACTAATGACCGTTGACAAGATAGAACTTAAAAATGAATTTTTTCTTACAACATGGTTTCGAGGCGTGCAAAATATGATAGGCGTCGATTCGTGGGCTACAGTTGGGATTTTCTGCTTCGTAGTGTTTATCGTCTGTCTTATGCTGTTTTTCTTCTCGAAACGGATGAAATTGCGGAAAACAGGTTTTTATCTCGGTATTTTGCTGTTTATTATGGTAATATTGGCGAATGTTTTTGCTTATAACCGAAAAAAAGAATTGATAAACAGACGCGGAGCAATAGTTTTCACACCTACCGTTACAGTGAAAAGTTCGCCGGACAATAGCGGGACAGACTTATTCGTTATTCACGAAGGCACAAAAGTATTCATCAAAAACGCAGTAGGAGAATGGAATGAAATAATCCTCGAAGATGGTAACGTGGGATGGATACGAAAAAAAGACATTACCGTGATTTGAAGACACGAACCCTTCACACCTGATACGATGCTTGAACAAGAACTCGATTACGAAAGAAATGCGTTTCTAATATTGAATGGCGCTCATTCGCCGTTTGCAGATCAGTTTTTTTGGCTGTTTTCGGGAAAAATGATCTGGATACCTTTTGCCGTTGTTTTTATTGCGGCTTTGTTTTATAAAAATAAAAACCGCTGGAAAGAAACATTACTGATTCTGTCGGCAATTTTTCTGGTTATTATATGCTGCGACCAGTTTGCTTCCGGCTTTTGCAAACCTTTTTTTCACCGCCTGCGGCCAACGTATCACCCCCAATTTATGAACCAGGTGCAGACGGTTTTCGATTACAGGGGCGGGAAATACGGATTCATTTCAAGTCATGCCGCAAACGCGTTCGGTTTTGTTACGCTTACAGCTTTTATCTTCAGATATAAAATATATACTTTTACAATATTTCTTTGGGCCCTAATAAATTCATACAGCAGAATCTATCTTGGTGTCCATTTCATTTCCGATATTGTCGGAGGAATGCTGGCAGGTATATTTTTCGGCTGGGCTGTTTACCAGGTTTATATTTTTATGAACAATAAATTAACTTTTAAAAAAAGGAAAAACACTTATTCAAGTTATCCGAAAAAGAATATAAACATTATTTTATATACGTTTGCTCTGACAATCATCTTCATGCTTTCAATAAGCATACTATATTCAAATAAATTGATTCAGCCGATAACTGCAGGATAAATATGTTACATAATAATTATTGTAAAACGCAGAAGAAAAATTGAAAACAATTTGCACGAAACAAAAAAAATGATTATTTTCGCGCTTCAAACAAAACATTTTACTAACTAAAAATATTTCAACCCATGGTAAAGACAATCACATTCAACGAACTCAGAGACATCAAAGACCGTTTGCCGAACGGCACTATGCACCTTATTGCAGACGAACTGGGCGTAAGCGTAGAAACCGTTCGTAACTACTTCGGCGGATATAATTTTCAAAACGGCAAAAGTATGGGAATACATATCGAACCCGGACCCGACGGCGGCATTGTAGTCTTGGACGACTCCGCAATTCTGGACAAGGCCATCAAAATACTTGATAAGGAAAAAGAAGTCAAAGAAATCTGAATGATAATCAAATCCCAAAACTGCACAATAAGCGGTTTTGGGGTTTTTTAGTTAAAAAGAATAATTACACTATTAATATTAAAATAATTTGTAACTTTGCGCACTTTTTAATAAATTATTTATTTTTAGTTATTTTAAAAGAAGATGATAAAACGCTATGGGAATTTGATCCCCAACACTTTTTTTGCAGCCAAAGGCAGTGGCGATTCAGATCTCGAAAAACACGCAGGCTCGTACCACATGGCATTGTATGACGCAGGAATAGCTGATTTTAACATTATGACCTATTCGTCGGTCATTCCGGCCACGGCGCATCTTGTTACTATGGACGAAGTAGATATGCCGCCGTTTGGTTCCGAATTAAAAACAATTATGGCTGTTTCACACGGTTATCAGGACGAGTTTGTATCGGCAGGAATTGTATACGCCTGGATGTACAAAGATGAAAATTTTGACCAAAAAGCAGGAGGCCTCGTATGCGAAGTTAGCGGACGCTATCGCATAGAAGAACTCGAAGCCCGCCTGATACGTGTAATCAACGATTTGCATCAAAAAACATACAGACATTTATACCTCGGAGATATGAATTTTATAACAGAAGGTTTGACCGTCGAAAAACGTTACGGGACTGCCCTTGCCGCCCTTTGTTTCATTGATTTCATTCAACCCGAAGTAGAAAAGGCGTGAAAAGCAAGTTTTCAAATTAAAATACAATTCCACTTTGTTTTAAATAATTCCCTGTTTTGTTATTTGTATTATCAAACAATTAACAGGAGATTCCATACAAAAAACGCAATTCGTTTAACCCGACCGGATTTTACGCAAAATCCCGCTTGTCGACAAGTTAAACGAATTGTTTATTTGTGATTATTTCACGCTCTCTTCGCAAATCGTCACCGGTCCGATAAGTCCCGATTCAAACACTTTGGAATCCTTATTGTAATGATTAGCCGAAGAGAAAGTATATCTTCCGCTTGTACGGGCTTTACCTTCGACCAGCCATTGCGGCCATTTCCCATTTTCGGGGCCGTCGTAAGGCAGAGAAGCGTCGCCAATCAAACGGTTAGGCCAGAGATTGACCACTTCGATTTCTACTTTGTTGCCTTTCGCTTTCGCCACGCCGCTGATGTCTACACGCCAGGGCGCCGTCCATACTGTACCCAGATCTCTGCCGTTGAGACGTACATGAGCCAGATTTTTCACCCTGCCGAGGTCGAGATACAATTTGCCGTCTTTTTCGCTCTCGGGCATGTCGAACGATTGACGGTAGACGGCCGTTCCGGAATAATATTTGATACCATCGTCGGGATGTGTGCTCCAGTCGATGAGTTTATCGAAGACTGCCAATTGAGGACCGCCCCATTTTGGGTCGAACGACACGCTCCATGGAGCGTCCAGCGAAGCTATAATTTTCACCGTTGCAGGGAAATTCTTTGCGCCCGACAATGCTTTGCGGGCTTTGTCGCGGAATACGATGAAATACCCTTCGTGGACGTCAAATTTCAAAGGGATGCTTGTCGCGCTTTCGTCGGTGAAATATTCGGGCAATGCGTATATCTCTCCCGTGACGGGATGCCAGAGTTCGGGCTGCTTTCCGGTGATACGGAAGCGGCAGTTTGTTGAGATAACATGATCTGTGCGGTTTGACACGAAATAGATGTCCACGTCTTTGGCGGTGCGGTGCGTGTATCGTATCTTCTCCGACGAAGAAACGAAATCGGGCGGGACGGAATCCGAAAGGATCTTTGCCGTAAGGTCATATTTGGGATACAGCCGGTCGGCGTCGTTGCGAAGCTCCTCGCCCCAGAATATTCTTCCCTTTCCGAATGTGCGCAAAGTAAGTTTTTCCGGAGGATCAGTTTTGCCCCAGAGCTTACGCGCAAGCATTTGCAATTCTGTATCGCAGGCCGGATAGTTCGACAGGCTGGGCGACTTTTTCGGAGGAAGTCCTGCGAGCGTTGCACCCGATTCGACGAGTTCCGTAATCTTTTTCAGCAACGCGGGCGTCATTGTTTCAAATGCCGGAAGCGCCAGCAAGCGATACGATGCGCCGTCGGGGAACGTCACCCTGCCGTTTTCCACCCACGCCCGATAGATGAGACTCGGAGGACAGGCGTCGAAATTATATCCCTTACGGTCGGGCATCATCGGATCGTCGCCTTCGAGCGCCGAATCGGGAGCGCGAAATATGTGCGGAGCGCCTTCGGGCGTAAGATAAAGAATATCGGCCACCGTCCGTCCCTGTTGGAGCATGAACTGGCTTCGGGCTACATAATCATGATAAGCGCGCGAGAGATACCACCATGTTTGGTTTCTGTCCCAGTGTACGCCGTATCCTCCCATGGTCATGCCGGGCCGGAGAGAGTCGGGTAAGGCCTGATGCGTAAAAGTATGGTACATAAAACGGTTGATGCCGGACGCCCAAGCCCATTCGCCTTCGTTTTTCATCGAAGCGGGATGCTCTTGCCATGCGTCTGCGCCCCAGTTGGAAGTAAACGCTTCGGCGGAAACCAGCGGGAGACCCAGCAAATGCGCTGCCGAGACGCCTTCGCCCGTGCTGAATGAAGTATTGAAGCCTTTGCCGACGCTCCAGAACTCGCACATTGGCACGTCGGCTATGGCGGCCAGTTCGAGATCGGATATTGGCGTCATATCGTAAGGTTCGATGGAGAGACCCATGCCGTAACGTTTGGCGTAACGTTTGACATGTCTCGCATGATTTTCGAGGACGAGTTCCTGTATCGTCTCTCTTACGTCCCAGAGAAAACGTTCGCTCGCTTCACGGCTTTCTACCATCACGCCGGCATAGGCGGGGTAGAATATTTGCGGATCGTATCCGCGGCGGCGCGTAAATTCTTTGCGGAAACGGGGCGTCCAGTTTTGAGACCCCATCTCCCAACTGTCGATATGGAGCATTTGCAGTCCGCCGCGGGGGCTGGCTTTGACGAAACCCAAACGGCGGAATAATTTCTCCGTAAAATTATCGAAATGATGATTGAGCGCTGTGGTATCAAGTTTATCGACTTCAAATCCAAGTCCGGGAAATGGCGCGGGACGGGTGGCATTACCGTTGTTGCGGCTGCCGAAACGCATCACTGTCCATTTTCCGGGCGGAACGTTCCACGTCAGTCTTCCGTCAGGTTGAAGGAGAGCGCTGAGGTCGATAACGTTTGCTTTAGCAACCGGTTTATCGTTGGGATGTGCGGGATAGGATTCGTAGGTCGAAAGATATTCTTTCACTCCGAAGGAGAGCGAACTGTATGGTTTGCGATAATAGAGCGCGCGTTCTTCGATTTCTTTTATCTTCAGATAGTCGCTGTCGACGACGTATCCCGTGTCGAACCGCGTCGTATTTGCGGGGAAGGCAAGCACGGCGACGTCTTGATAAAACCTTTCCCGTTTGGCTTCTATTGCCTCTTCGCGTCCGAAGAAAGGCGCTGCGGGAAGGGGTTTGGGCAACAGGATGGTACGTTTGCCTGCGCCGGAGACCTCTGCCGAGGCGTATACAAGGTGTTGCATTGATTCTTCGCCTTTCACCCACGGACCGCCGCTGCCTGTCCATCCCGGACCGATGCCCAGCGTGACGCCGATTTCAAGCCTTTCACATTCGCGTACCATAAAGGCAAAAAGCTCTTGCCATTCTTCGCTCAGAAAATCGACTTTTCCGCGGGGAACGCCTACGTTAACTTCCAGGAACAGCACATGTCCCAGGCCGGCTTCCTTCATCGCCTTCAAATCTTTCACAAGACCGTCTTTTGAGAAATTACCGTCCATGAAATACCAGTAGACGCCGGCGCGGGCGTTTGAAGGAGGATTTTTAAAGCCCTTTTCCAGCAGCGAAACGTCTCTGTTTGCGCCTCCAAAGCAACTGTACATACCGTGTGCAAGGAAGGCGACGGCAAACAGTTTGAATAATAAGGATATTTTTTTCATTTGAAATATTTTTATTTATAATGTAACATGCTGTTATTGAAAGTTCGGCAGTTATACTTTCCCGTATCGCTTACCGCAGGGCAAAGATAAGGAAAAAACGTCGAAATAATATCAAAAAAGTAGAACTTTCCGTCATTTTCTTTGCATAACCGCCGGTGTTACTTCGCCGGAAAATAATTTTCCGTCGTAAGAAAATAATTTTCTGCCGTAGAAAAATGAGTGTCCGTCGTAGAAAAATGATTTTCTGCCGTAAGAAAATGATTTTCTGTCGTAGAAAAATGATTTTCTGCCGTAAGAAAATGATTTTCTGCCGTAAGAAAATAATTTTCTGCCGTAAGAAAATGAGTTTCTTCCGTAGAAAAATGAGTTTCTTCCGTAAGAAAATGATTTTCTTCCGTAAGAAAATGATTTTCTTCCGTAGAAAAATGAGTTTTTTACGTAGAAAAATGAGTTTTTTACGTAGAAAAATGAATTTTTGCCGTAAAAAAATGTATCTTTGCATACGATAATCCGGTTGCCGTATACGGAAACCGGAGGGAGAATGTATGAAAATTAATGGCAAAAGAAGAAAAACAGTAGATTATGGGTAAAGACTGGGTTCCTAAGAATCATGAAGAACTTTATGACCAGGCCGCACTGTCGGTGATGTATCTTACGGCTGGGAATATCCTGCGTATGGGTTTGAGCGGGTTTCGTCCGTGGCTGGACGGGAAATTTCATCCGTCGTATGCGCTGTTTGAGGCGGCGTTTGAGGCATGGAAAAATCCGGCCGAGCGTACAATGTTGAAGACGGCGACACTCTATGAGGCGGAAAAGGCTTTTATACCTTTGTACCGGCAATTTTATATGGGTTTGTTGCGCGACAATCCGATGGCTTCCAGCTCCGACCTGGTAGCGATGGGCTTTCCTTCGTCGGGTAAGGGCGAGCGCCATGAGGCGGAAATTCCCAGGACGTCGCCGGTGGCAACCGTCAAGCTGCCCGGGCCTGCTATCGTGGAAATCCATTACCGCGACGGCGCGAAAGACGGCGCCAGCCGCGCCAAACCGCACGGAATACATGGAGCGGAGATTTGCTGGATGGTGAGCAAGGTTGTTCCCGTCAATTGGGAGCAACTTGTGCACAGTTCGTTTGATACCGCATCGCCTTTCCGCCTCGTTTTCGGTGGCGAAGAGCGCGGCGAGCGTCTTTATTTTGCTTTACGGTGGGAAAATATGCGCGGCGGAAAAGGCCCCTGGAGCGAAATCCAGGACGCTGTTATTCCTTAGGAAAATGTTTGAGGGAGAAGGCGTCCGGATTTCCCCCATGAAGGGGGCATGGGGGAAGGAGGTCCGGAGGTTTGCGCCTGCGGCGGGGCGGTTGTTGTGTGCGGCGGGGTTTAGAGGACAGTTACCCATCCGAATACGTCTGGCGCGTCGCCGTACTGTATGGCTCGCAGCTTGTCGTAGAGCATCCGGCATACGGGTCCTGCCTTTCCGTCTTTTGAGATGATATAAGGCTTGCTTTGATCGAGATCATCTATTTGCGAAATCGGCGTAATGACGGCGGCGGTGCCACATTCTCCCGCTTCTTCGTAAGTAGGTATTTCTCCGATGTACATCTCTCGCTGTTCTACCGAGAGTCCTTCCTGGCGCGCGAGTTGCATGAGGCTTTTGTTCGTAATGGAAGGCAGAATGGAGGACGAATCGGGCGTTATGTATTTATTTTCTTTGATGGCAAAGAAATTTGCCGGCCCGCACTCGTCAATAAAGATCTTGTCCTTTGGATCGAGGTAGAGTACTGCCGCATAACCCTGCCGTGCAGCCAGCTGCCCGGCGTAGAGTCCCGCCGCATAGTTGCCGCCTACTTTCACATTTCCGGTGCCGTATGGCGCCGCGCGGTCGTGATGTCTCATTATGCAAACTTTACAGGGTTGAAATCCTGTTTTGTAATAAGGTCCTACGGGGGTTACGAACACAAGGAACAAATATTCGTCCGCCGGCTTGACGCCTACCTGCGCTCCTGTGCCGATCATCAGCGGACGGATGTATAACGACGACCCGCTTTCGTAGGGAGGGATGAAACGTTCGTTGAGGAGGATGACTTTTTTAATGGCTTTTTCAAATTTTTCTACGGGCAGTTCCGGCATCAGGATTTTCCTGCTCGACGCCTGCATGCGCTTTGCATTCTCATCCATTCTGAAGATTCTTATTTTCCCGTCTTTTCCACGAAAGGCTTTTAATCCTTCAAATGCTTCCTGTCCGTAGTGCAGACATGTGGCGGCGATATGAATGTCTATCGTTTCCGAGGAAGAAACTTCTATTTCTCCCCAATTTCCGTTTTTGTAATGGCATCTTACGTTGTAGTTGGTTTTCAGATAACCGAAAGGCAGTTCCGACCAGTTTAAATTTTCCATTTTTTTTGTATTTATTTATGTTTAATGCTACAAATGTACGTTTTTTTTGTAAATTCATTACCTTTGCAATATAAAATATTATTTTTTACGTATGAAAAGAGTGATAGACCATATCAGGGAGAGTAAAAAGCCGGCGTTTTCGTTTGAAATATTGCCGCCGTTGAAGGGAAACAGCATCAGGAGGATATACGATATAATAGAGAGGTTGTCTGAATTTGATCCCAAATATATAAACATAACTTCGCATCGGGGCGAAATGGTGGAGAAGACGCGCCCCGACGGCGGGGCAGGGCGCATATATGTACGCAAACGTCCCGGCTCGGTGGCGATTGCGTCCGCCATACAAAATAAATATGGTATCACGGCCGTTCCTCACCTTATTTGTAAAGGTTTTACGAAAGAAGAAACGGAATATGCGCTTATAGATTTGAATTTTCTCGGCGTACATGATTTGTTGCTTCTCCGCGGCGACGGCGGTCGCCTTGTAAAAGAGGCGGATTCTTCATTCTCTCACGCTTATGCGTCGGAACTGCAATGTCAGGTGAACGATTTCAACCGTGGCGTCTCTCTCGACGGGAATGAGTTTGAAGGCATTGAAACGCCTTTTTCCTACGGAATGGCGTGCTATCCCGAAAAGCATAAGGAGGCGCCAAGCATGGCGTCGGATGTGTTTTACGCAAAGGAAAAAGTGCGCAACGGGGCTGCATACCTTGTAACGCAGATGTTTTTCGATAACGCCAAATACTGTTCGTTCGTAGAAAGGCTTCGTTCGGAGGGCGTCTCCGTCCCCGTTATTCCGGGCGTCAAGCCTGTCGTGTTTATGAACCAGGCGGAAGTTTTACCCCGGGTGTTTGGTTCCGAAATGCCCGAAGCGCTGTCTGGCGAACTGCGTAAATGCAAGACCGACGCTCAGGCGGTTGAGACGGGCGTCGAATGGTGCGTAATGCAATGCAGGGATTTGATTCGTCACGGAGCGCCCGGTATTCACTTCTATACCTTTATGGCAAGCGAAAGCGTCCGCCGCATCGCAAGAGAAATCTATTAATTAATAAAACCCGGATATCCATTTCCTGGCATTGAGGAAAGCTTCCATCCATGGCGTTATTTCGTCCGTTATTCTCTCGTGTGGATAAAAGGCGCATTGCCATGGGAAGATAGCGCGTTCGGGGTGTGGCATCAAAGCGAGGTGTCGTCCGTCGGCGGAACAGATTCCTGCGACGGCATGTGGCGATCCGTTGGGATTTGCCGGATAGGCGTCGAAATTATATCTTGCTACGACGTTGTAGTTTTCGATTCCGCAGGGGAAATCAAATTTGCCTTCGCCGTGCGCCACCCAGGCGCCGAGTTTATAGCCGCTTAGGGAGCCGAACATTACGGAGTTGTTGTGTGGAATGTGGAGTGTTACGAAGTTTGATTCGAATTTGTGGGAATCGTTGTGCAGTAATTTGTGTTTTTTTTCGTGTTCGGGATACAAAAGTTCGAGTTCTGCCATCAACTGGCATCCGTTGCAAATCCCCATGCTCAGCGTGTCTTTGCGCATATAGAAGTTGTCGATGGCTTTTTTCGCTTTTTCGTTATACAGAATGCCGGCAGCCCATCCCCTGGCCGATCCGAGGACGTCGGAATTGGAAAAACCGCCGCAAAAGACGGCGAAGTGTACGTCATCGAGCGTTTCGCGTCCTGTAGCCAGGTCGGTGGCGTGAACATCTTTTACGTCGAATCCTGCAAGATAGAGGGCATAGGCGGTTTCGCGTTCGCATTGGGAGCCTTTTTCTCTGATGACCGCCGCGTTTATGCCGCTTTTCCCGTTTCTTTCGGCGGTCAGTCCGTAGGCGGCGAGCGTTCCTTTGAAATTGTTGTTGTATTTAAATTCGAGCGGCTGCGATTTGTAGTTTTCAAAGCGGTTGCCGGCGCAGACGCTTCCGCTTTGTTTAGCGTCGAGCAGGGAGGAGGATTTATACCACAGCTCGCGCAGGCGATCTGTGTCGAAGTGATATTCGCATCCGTTTTTCCTGACGGAAATGTGCCGTTTTGCTGCGGGTGATCCGATGTGTTTAAAAGCGATTCCTTTGGGAGACATCATTTCTTCAAATGATTTATTATCTTTCACCTGAAGGATAATGCCCGGATTTTCGGCAAAGAGGATCTTGACGAGGTCTTTTTCGTCGACAGGGTCGAGATGGAGTTCCATTCCGCCATCGCGGTTGGCAAAACACATTTCGAGGAGCGCGGTAATCATTCCTCCGGCCGAAATATCATGTCCTGCCATGATCAAACCGTTGTCGATAGCTTTTTGAATCATGTTAAAGGTATTTGCGAAGCGTTCGGCGTCGTTCACGTCCGGCGCCTCGTCGCCCAGTTTTCCCATTGACTGGGCAAATGCCGATCCGCCCAATTTCAGCGCATCTGAAGAAAAGTCGATGTAATAGATGTATGAATTGCAGTCGTTTCTTATCACCGGCGAGACGATTTTGCGTATGTCTCCCGTTTCTCCGGCCGCCGAAATGATTACGGTTCCGGGGGAAAGGACTTTTTCTTTTCCGTATTTTTGTGTCATGGAGAGGGAATCTTTGCCGGTCGGGATGTTGATGCCAAGTTGGCATGCAAAATCGGCGGCGGCTTCGACGGCTTTATAAAGTCGTGCGTCTTCGCCGTCGTTTCTGCACGGCCACATCCAGTTGGCGCTCAAAGAGACGCTTTTGATTCCTTCTTTCAAAGGCGCAAAAACGATATTGGTCAATGCTTCGGCGATGGCCAGTCGAGCGCCTTTTGCGGCGTCGATGAGTGCAGCCTGTGGAGCGTGTCCGATGGAAGTAGCGATTCCGGCTTTAGCTCTGTAATCGAGAGCAACAGCTCCCAAATCGCTAAGCGGGAGCTGTAATTCTCCCTGGCATTGCTGGCGTGCGACCTTTCCTCCGACCGATCGGTCTGCTTTGTTGGTAAGCCAGTCTTTACATGCGACGGCTTCCATTTGAAGCACGTTTTCGAGACGGGGAAGAATATCCGCTTCTTTGTATTTGAGTGTATCAAAGGTGTAATCTTTCGTAGAGTCTTCCATGACGGTGTGCGGCGGCTTTCCGAAGAGGTATTCAAGCTGTAGGTCTATGGGTTTTATTCCGTCTTTTTGCTCGAAAACGAGGCGCATGTCGCCGGTAGTTTCTCCGACAGCGTACATGGGCGCACGTTCGCGGAGGGCAATACGTGAGATTCTTTCAAGGTCTTGTTTTTTAATTAGCAATCCCATGCGTTCCTGGCTTTCGTTTCCGATGATTTCTTTAGCCGAAAGCGTGGGGTCTCCGGCGGGCAGTTTTGACATGTCGATGTGTCCTCCGGTTGATTCGACGAGTTCCGAAAGGCAGTTCAAATGTCCTCCTGCGCCGTGGTCGTGGATTGAAATAACAGGATTGTCGTCTGATTCTGCGATGCTGCGAATGACGTTTGCCACGCGTTTTTGCATTTCTGGATTTGCCCGCTGTACGGCGTTCATTTCAATGTTGCCGGCGTATTGTCCCGTATTGACGGATGACACGGCTCCTCCTCCCATTCCGATGCGATAGTTGTCGCCGCCCAGGACGATAATTTTTTCGTGAGTTTGCGGCTTTCCTTTGATAGCATCGCGTTTGTTGGCAAATCCGACGCCTCCGGCAAGCATGATAACTTTGTCGTAGGCATATTTCCTGTTGTTTTCTTCGTGTTCGAAAGTCAGCAGCGAGCCGCAAATCAAAGGCTGTCCGAATTTGTTTCCAAAGTCGGAAGCTCCGTTGGAGGCCTTTACAAGTATTTGTTCCGGCGTATGGTACAACCATTTGCGCGGGTTAAGGACGGATTCCCATTCGCGTCCTTCCTTTGTTCTGGGATATGCCGTCATATAGACGGCAGTCCCTGCGATCGGCAGGGAGGCTTTTCCACCTCCGAGACGGTCGCGGATTTCTCCTCCCGTTCCGGTGGAAGCGCCGTTGAACGGTTCGACGGTTGTCGGGAAGTTATGTGTTTCTGCTTTTAAGGACAGGACGGCGTCGATAGTCTTTGTCGCGTAAAAATCGGGTTTGTCTCCCGAAAGCGGCGCGAATTGTTCGATGCGAGGACCTTTATTAAATGCTACGTTGTCTCTGTAAGCGGAAACAAGATTATTTGGATTCACAACAGAGGTTTTTTTAATCATAGCGAAAAGCGAGTGTTCCTGCTCTTTTCCGTCAATGAGAAATTTGCCGTTGAAGATTTTATGCCGGCAATGTTCCGAATTAACTTGTGCAAATCCGTATACTTCGCTGTCGGTGAGTTTGCGTCCTGTTTTTTGGCTTACAGTGTTCAGGTATTCTATTTCGTTTTCACTCAATGCAAGTCCTTCGGCGTTGTTGTATTCCTCGATGTTCTCGACGGCGGTTACGGGGTCGGGAATCCTGTCTGTGAGAAAAATCTCCCAGTCGAGGCCTTCGTAAATTCGTTGTAACATCGGGTCGCAGGCAACTTCTCCCGCAGACAGGGGGAAATATTCTTCAATGCGGGAAATGCCGCTTATCCCCATGTTTTGAGTGATTTCTACCGCGTTTGTACTCCACGGGGTTATCATTTCGCGGCGCGGTCCCGCAAAGTATCCCTTCACTGATTTGTTATCGGTCGGTTTTGCGCCGCCGAAGAGCCAAATTAGTTTTTCCGTATCCGTTTTATCGAACTCCGTATCCGTTTCGACGGCAAAAACGACCTTTTTCTCCGATTCAAAAAACTTAATCATCGTATTTATTTTTTATTGTTCGGCAAAATTACTCAAAAATAATGACAGTAGAGAGTGGCGATTAAGAAAGATTCGGAATTTCCTGTGGCTGGGGAATCGGAATGGCGTCTTTTCCGTAATGTTATCCGTAGCCGCGGCATATCCCGTAAATGGTTTCAGGTAGAGGATTTCGATGTCATGCGTTTGGAATAGCCGAATTTTTCATGTAATTTTGTCGGCTCTAAACAAATAATAATGGCATTGAACAAAAAAATATACCTCTTCCTGTTTTTGAGTATTGCATGGGCTGCAATGATTTTTTATTTTTGCACCATACCCTCCAATAAAATCCCCAAGCTTGAGTTTCGATATATGGACAAGCTGGCGCATTTCGGCGTGTTTTTCGTACAGTCCGTTTTGTTGAGTTCGGTGTTTAGTTTACGGATACGCAAAAGTTATTTTGCGATCATATTCTTATCAACGCTTATGATTTTCGTATACGGCGGATTGATTGAAATCCTGCAGGATAATTTTTTCAATCGCCGGGGTGATGTTTACGATTTAATCGCCGATGTGACAGGCGGATTTTTCGGCGCGATGTTTTTTCCTGCTTTTATCAGGCTGTATAATTTCCTTTTCGGGAAAAAAAACAAATAACAATATTATGATATGCAATCAAATTTACATTTAAAGCGCCGGTATTTTTTATTTCATTAAAAACGCTTTAAATTCGGCAAAGTCTTTGCCGAGTTCGACGCTTTGTTTTGTGCCGTTCATGAATTTTTGCAGTTTGGCCGGTATTTCGATGTCGGAATGTAATATCCGGTCGACCGTTTCCTTGAATTTGGCAGGGTGCGCCGTTTCCAGGAAAATGCCTGTTTCCGAAGGTAGCAGTCCGTAATCTTCGAGAGAAGCGTATCCGCAAGCTCCGTGAGGGTCTAATACATAACCGTAAAGATTGTAAACTTTTTGCATTGTTTGGGCAATGTCTTCATTGGTATAGCGGAAACCGGAAATCAAGTCTGTTATTTTCCGGTGGTCGTTGTCGAATAAATCCAGTATTCTTGCAAAGTTGCTCGGATTGCCTACATCCATGGCATTGGCATAGGTTTCGACCGATGCGCGGGGGTTGTAGACGCCTGTTTTTAAGTATTCCAGGAAAACGTCGTTCCGATTGTTTGCCGCAATGAACCGTTTTACGGGAAGTCCCATTTTCCAGGCGAAAAGTCCGGCGGTCAGGTTGCCGAAATTACCGCTTGGAACGCTGACAATTAATTCATCGGATATACCTCTTTTATCCAGTTGCGCATAAGCGTTGAAATAATAAAACGATTGCGGCAAAAAGCGTGCGACATTAATGGAATTAGCGGAAGTAAGATATAGTTTTTCATTGAGTTCGCCATCAGTAAAGGCTTGTTTGACGATTTCCTGGCAATCGTCGAACGTACCGTCGATTTCGAGGGCGGTAATGTTTTGTCCGAGTGTCGTGAACTGATATTCCTGTGCAGGGCTTACTTTTCCTTTTGGGTAGAGCACGAAAACATGGATGCCGTTTACGCCGAGAAAACCGTTTGCTACGGCGCTTCCCGTATCTCCCGAAGTTGCTACAAGAACGTTGATATCTTTCTTAGAGTTTGTTTCACGGATGAAATGCCTTAAGATGCGGGCCATGAAACGCGCTCCTACATCTTTGAAGGCAAGGGTCGGACCGTGAAACAGTTCAAGTGTATAAATATTGTCATGCACCCGAACAAGCGGCGTTTCAAAGGGGAGAGCGTCATCAACAATTTCTTTCAGCGCGCCGGAAGAGATGTCTTGGCCGAAAAAAAATTGTGCAACCGTATTTGCTATCTCTTTGAAATTCCATTCTTTCATTTGTGAGACGGTTTTTTTATCTATTAAGGGAATCTTTTTGGGCATGTATAAACCTCTGTCGGGTGCGAGTCCCTTAATGACGGCTTCTTTGAGCGTTACCGAAACGGATTTGGCGCCCGTACTGTAATATTTCATATCATTGGTAATTTATCGAATATTCGCAATAGAAATAATATCGGCAAAAATACCGGCAGCCGTTACGTCTGCTCCTGCGCCGTATCCTTTAATAATCATCGGGTAATCGTGATAACGTTCCGTTGAAATCATAATGATATTGTTACTTCCTTCGAGTTCGTAGAACGGGTGTCGGCTGTCTACATCCATGAGGCCGACTTGGCATTTTCCTTCGTTCATGCTTGCCACATATCTCAGACGTTTATTTTTGACAAACAGAGTATTGCGTTTTTCTTCAAATTCCGCGTCAAGCTCGTGAAGCGATTTCCAGAAATCTTCAATCGTACCTTTCAAATATTTTTCGGATATAAAGGGAGTTAGTTTGACATCTTTTTGTTCAATAATATATCCTGCTTCTCTGGCAAGGATTACGAGTTTTCGCAAAACATCTTTTCCGCTGAGGTCTATGCGCGGATCAGGCTCCGCATATCCTGCATCAAGGGCCATTTTAACCGCTTTGCTGAACGGGATTTTTTCGCTGATGGTGTTCAAAATGAAGTTTAGACTTCCGGATAAAACCGCTTCGAGTTTCAGAATGCTGTCTCCGCTGTTTATCAGGTCGTTCATTGTATTTATTATCGGTAATCCCGCTCCTACGTTTGTTTCAAACAAGTATTTTATTCCGCGTTTGCGGGCTGTTTCTTTCAGTAAACTGTAGTTTTTATACGAAGACGATGCCGCTATTTTATTGGCTGCTACGATGGAGATATTTTTGTTTAGAAATGTTTCGTATAGAGCTGCGATTTTTTCGCTCGAAGTGCAATCCACAAAAATGGCATTGAAAATATTCATTTTTACTATCTCGTCCCGAAGAATAGAAGGAGATGAATCCATTCCGTTGTTCTTTAAATCTCTAATGCAATATTTTAAATCCAGCCCTTCTCTTTTTAACAAAACTTTTTTAGAGTTTGCCACTCCTGCAACGTTGAGTTTCACACCTTTTTGATTCATAAGTTTTTTTTGTTGTCGCTCAATCTGTTCCAGCAAGTGACCGCCGACTGTTCCAACTCCTGCGACAAAGATATTAAGTACTTTGTATTCGGAAAGGAAGAACGAGTCATGGATAGAATTAAGCGCTTTGCGTAAATATTCGAGTTTAATGACAAACGAGATGTTTGTTTCCGAAGCTCCCTGTGCGCAGGCGATGACACTGATTCCCGCGCGTCCGAGCGTTCCGAAAAGTTTGCCGGCAATGCCGGGTGTACGCTTCATGTTTTCGCCGACGATGGCAACGGTTGCAAGTCCTTTTTCCGCTTCGACATCATCTATTTCGCCACGTTCGCGTTCGGATGCAAATTCTTCGTTCAATACGGCTACCGCAAGGTCGGAATCTTCATTTTTTACGGCAAACGTGGTATTATTTTCCGAACTTGCCTGCGAAACCATAAAAACGCTTATTCCGTTTTTGGCCAGCACTCTGAAAATTCTGTAATTAACCCCAATTACTCCTACCATTCCCAAACCTTGAATTGTTACAAGGCAGGTGTCGTTTATGGACGAGATGCCTTTAATAATGGCTTTTTTACTGTTTTCCGAATTACTGTTTTCCGTTTCTTTGGAAATCAGCGTTCCCGCAGCTGAGGGATTGAATGTATTTAAAACCCTAATGGGTATATTTTTGTGAAAAGCGGGATAAATTGTAGGAGGATAAATCACTTTTGCCCCGAAATTACTAAGTTCCATTGCTTCCGTAAATGACAGTTTTTCGATAACATAAGCCGAGTTTATAACTTTCGGGTCAGCTGTCATAAAACCATCTACATCCGTCCAGATTTCGAGAGTTGAAGCGTCTAATGCCGCCGCAAGGATAGAAGCTGTATAGTCTGATCCTCCCCGTCCGAGATTTGTTACTTCGTCGTCGTACCGGCACGAAGATATGAAACCTGGTACAACGGCAATGTCGGGAATTTCCTTAAAGGTATTTTTAATGAGCTTATTGGTAAGCTCAAAATCAACGACATGCTTGTTGAATTGTTTGTAAGTCTTGATAAACTGCCTTGAATCATAGAGTTTGGCATTGTTGATAATATTTGAAATCATGTATGACGACAGCCTTTCCCCATAACTTACAATCGTATCGGATGTCTTGGGAGACAAATCTTTTATGAGAGAAACGCCAACGAAAATATTCTCCAGTTCTTCAAAAATCTCTCCGATTCGTTTTAAAACGGCAGTTTGTTTCGATCGGGCAACAACATGTTTTATTATGGAAAAATGTCGCTTTACTGTTTCTTCAAATTCTTTTTTATATGCAATATCTCCTTTTGAAGCGAGTTTTGACGTATTGAGCAGTTTGTCGGTTATTCCGCCAAGCGCCGAAACAACCACTATAACAGGCTCCTTTACATTTTCTACGATTTTTTTTACGTTTGTAATACTCTCCACAGAACCTACGGAAGTCCCGCCGAATTTCAATACTTTCATTTATGTTTTTATTTTATTGGCTGCAAAAGTAGGCATTTAATATTTATTGTCAAAATTTTATTGCGGTCCCGTCCAGGCAAACGCATCTTTCCCTGAGAGAAAAAGTCGTTCTTGACGTCGGTATTCCGAAATCAGATTTTTATTTTCAAGAATTTACCGGTATATGAATCTTTACAGGCGGCGACGTCTTTGGGCGTGCCTGTAACAACTATGTATCCACCGGCTTTACCGCCTTCGGGTCCTAAATCTATCACATGATCGGCAGATTTGATAACATCGGGGTGATGTTCTATTATCACAATCGTATGCCCTCTTTCTATCAGCGAATGGAATGCTTTCAGCAAAGTTTTTATATCATGGAAATGAAGTCCGGTAGTGGGTTCGTCGAAGATAAACAAAGTTTGTTCCTGCCGTTCCTGGCCGAGATAATAAGCAAGTTTGATGCGTTGGTTTTCACCTCCCGACAGTGTAGAAGAGGTCTGCCCCAACTTTATATATCCAAGTCCGACATCCTGCAAGGGTTTCAATTTTTTAGATATTCTTTTTGCCTGAGCGTCCTTTTGTTTATCTAAAAATTCTATTTCCTGGTTTACGGTCATTTCAAGCATGTCGTAAATATTAGTTCCATGGTATTCAACTTCGAGTACTTCCTGCTTGAAGCGTTTACCGTGGCAGGCTTCACATTTGAGTTTGATGTCCGCCATAAACTGCATTTCAACAGTGATTGTTCCTTCGCCTTTACATTCTTCGCATCTGCCGCCTTCTTTATTGAAAGAAAAATATGCCGGCGAGTATCCCATTTGTTTCGACAGAGGAAGTTCGGAGTACAGTTTTCTTATTTCGTCATAAACGCCTGTGTAAGTAACAGGATTGGAGCGTGAGTTTTTGCCTATCGAATTTTGGTCAACAAACTCAACGGCATGTATCATTTCCGTATCGCCGGTAATGGCGGAACATTCTACCGCAGGCGCTGCTCCGTCTTTCAAGCGTTTCAATCCTTCATAAAAAACATCTCTTACAAGCGAGCTTTTACCCGACCCGCTGACGCCGGTAACAACCGTCATTACATGAAGAGGAAATTTTACATTTATTCGCTTCAGATTGTTCTTGTACGCACCTTTAATTTCGATATACTGATTCCATTTTCGATAATTTGCCGGCGCTTCGATTTGTTCTTCACCCGTCAGGTAACGAACCGTATAGCTGTCGCTTTTCTTTTGCAAATTATTCATATCGCCCTGATAGACGACTTCTCCTCCCAGACGTCCGGCATCGGGACCAATATCTATGATATAATCGGCCGCACGTATTATCTCTTCGTCGTGTTCAACAATCACAACCGTATTGCCTAACGCTTGCAGTTGCCGCAAAACTTTTATCAACAAATCCGTGTCGCGCGGATGAAGGCCGATACTCGGCTCGTCAAGTATATAAAGCGAGCCGACAAGACTGCTTCCAAGCGAAGCTGCAAGACTGATACGCTGACTTTCACCGCCCGAAAGTGATGCCGAGGGACGGTCTAACGTTAAATATCCCAATCCGACGTCAAGCAGGAATTGAAGTCCGGATTTGATTTCTGTCATCAATCGTCCGGCAATGGCGGCGTCGGTTTCATTCAGTTCGAGATCGTCGAAAAAATGTTTCACTTCATTTATCGGCAAAGAAACAAGTTCTGCAATGTTTTTACCGCCTGTTTTCACATACAGCGCCTGCTTCTTGAGCCTGCTTCCGCGACATTCGGGACATACGGTTTTACCTCTGTACCGCGCCAGCATTACACGATATTGTATTTTATACTGATTTGCTTCAAGATGTTTGAAAAAGGCATCAATACCTTCAATTTCCCTGTTCCCGTGCCACAGGAGTGATATTTCTTCTTCTGTCAAATCATAATATGCTCTGTGAACCGGGAAATTGTATTTTGCACTTTTACGGATGAAATCCTGCTGCCATTCACTCATTACCTCGCCTTTCCAGCAAACAACAGCTCCTTCATATACTGACAGATTTTTATCGGGGATGACAAGATTTGCGTCTATTCCGATAATTTTCCCGAAACCTTCGCATCGGGGACAGGCGCCGAGCGGATTGTTAAAATTGAACATCATTTCCACAGGCTCTTCAAATGTTATGCCGTCTGCCTCAAAATGTTTTGAAAACTCGAATATCTCTGTTTTTTCCTTCAAATAAACTTTTAAAATACACTTGTCCCTTCCCTCAAAAAAGGCTGTTTCCACCGAATCGGCGAGACGGTTGCGAAGCAGTTTGTCGTCAGATACTTCCAGTCTGTCGATTAAAATCTCAATTTTTTCGTGTACACGTAGTTTTGTCTCTTCTGTCACTTCCTGAATACGCCAGACCTTTCCTTCCATTTCGATGCGTGTGTATCCTTCTTTCATAAGTATTTGCAATTGCTCTTTGACAGAACGCCCATCAGGAAGAACAAACGGAGCATAAACGGCAAAACGTGTACCTGCAGGAAAGGAAAGCGCCTTATCTACAACATCCGATACCTGATGCTTTTTAACTTCCGTACCGCTGAGCGGCGACATCGTTTTGCCGATTCGTGCAAACAACAGGCGCATGTATTCATATATTTCGGTCGAAGTGCCAACCGTAGAGCGCGGATTCCTGACACTTACCTTCTGCTCTATCGCAATAGCAGGCGGAATGCCGGTGATATAATCGGTTTCGGGCTTGCTCATACGTCCGAGAAATTGACGTGCATAAGACGACAGGCTTTCCACATAACGTCTCTGCCCTTCGGCATAAAGCGTATCAAAAGCAAGAGACGATTTTCCGCTCCCTGATACTCCGGTAATAACCACCAGTTTGTCGCGGGGGATTTTTATATCTATGTTTTTAAGATTGTTTACACGTGCGCCTTTTATGAAAATGCTGCCGTCGTCTGTTTTATATTCTTTCGCTTTTGCCATACTTGTTTCGATTAATAAAATGAACCGACAAAGGTAGGCATTTTTTTATTTCTGATTGTTTTGCTACTTTTGCAGTCAAATTTCTGATATTAAAAAAAAACAGAGACTGAAAGTGAATGTTACAAATGAAGAATCAAAAGAAAAAATGAACACAAACAATTCTTTTTTAGTATTTTCCGGAACGAAAAGCAAATATTTGGCTGAAAAAATCTGCAAAAGCCTTGACTGTCCTCTCGGACAAATGAATATTCAACATTTCGCCGATGGGGAGTTCAGCGTATCATACGAAGAAAGTATTCGCGGAAAAGACGTTTTCCTCGTGCAGTCCACATTTCCAAACTCTGACAACTTGATGGAATTACTGCTTATGATGGATGCGGCAAAACGTGCTTCGGCTAATTCTATCGTTGCCATCATACCCTATTTCGGCTGGGCACGACAAGATCGTAAAGACAAGCCCCGTGTCTCTATCGGAGCTAAACTGATAGCGGACGTTTTGGGTATTGCGGGAATTGATCGCCTGATAACGATGGATTTACATGCAGATCAAATCCAGGGATTCTTTAATGTCCCCGTCGACCATTTATATGCCTCTTCCGTTTTTCTGCAATATATTAAAAGCCGACTGCCTCTCGACAATTTGATAATGGCTACGCCAGACGTAGGGGGAACAAAACGCGCAAGCAGCTATTCAAAATATCTTGGCTTGCCGATGGTTATATGCCACAAAGTACGCCAGACAGTGAACGAAGTGGCCGAAATGCGCATAATAGGCGAGGTTGAAAACAAGGATGTACTTCTTATTGATGATATTGTTGATACGGCAGGGACAATTACGAAAGCAGCCGATTTGATGATAGCAAACGGAGCCCGGAGCGTTCGTGCGATGGTAAGCCATGCCGTGATGTCGGACCCTGCAACACAAAGGGTATGCGCTTCGGCGCTTAAAGAAATGATTTTCACCGATTCTATACCATATAGAAAAAAATGCAAAAAAGTAACGGTACTTTCCGTAGCCGATATTTTTGCAGAAGCTATCCGTCGCGTCTGCAACAATGAATCTATCAGTTCGCTTTATACGATAAAATAAAAAATAAACGGTTACTTTGATCTTACAATAATCTTTTTTGAGACATTCCCTGTTCTCAGGAAATATATACCGCCGGACAGACCGGATGCGTTAATTTTCACAATCCTGTTTCGGACAATTATCGTTTTTACCGGTTTTCCGAACGAATCGAACAAAACAATCTTCTCGCCGACAAGTGTTTCGGGGACAGATACTTCGAATGCATCAACCACAGGATTGGGATATACATTAATATCAATATCATCGTCCGACAAATTTTTCGCGTCGATTTTATCCGAATAATGATACAGGCAATATGCGCTCATCGATTCCCTGCTTGTATTTCTGTAATAATCGGTACGAACAATATTTCCGTCAATATCCAAGCGGTTTACCATTTCTCCGTCAATAATCCATTTCCCATTTACGGGAATTAATGAAGTTGCTGTTTTTTGATCAACATTGTAGGTATATTTACCGCCGTCATCCCACAAACCGGTTTGAGGATTCTTTCGCTGAAACAGTTCATCTTTCAATTCGCCTTTGTCTGTATAAGTATAAAGTATCCGCACGTCAGGAGTTTCCCATGTATTTGTCGTATTATTGTAAAATTGTTTGCGGTATTCAACCACGCGACCGTTTACGTCATATTCCCATTCAATTTTTGACGAAGGATTGATGTTCCACGCATCGTTTTCCTTGTTTCGTAAATATGACAGGGAGTGCGTTTTCCTTTGATACGAATCATGAAAGGTTTCTGTTTTTGAACTGTTTTCCCACTTCGAAAAATTCCATACGGATGTTTCTGCAATAACCCTGTCGGCCAAATATAAACAGACTTCTTTTTGTACATTCTGCCACATATTCTCACTGCTGCTCCAGTGTTGAATAATTTCAACTTTCAAACCATTGGCGTCATAAATAAAACTGCTTTTATCAAACGGACTCCCGTCGGAGCGATAAAAAATCATCTCCAACAATCTTCCTGACGGCCGACTCTTCCTGACCGACATATCCGCAGGCATGCGGTTCAACGGATTACGGACGCTTTGTGCCGCTACACATACTGACATTGTCATTGCAATGTATAAAAAAATAATTTTCGATTTCATATTTTTTCTTAATCTTTATTCAAACTACAAATGTATGAAATTTTTCTTTTCAATCTGCAAAAAAATGACCAATTCTTTTTTTAAAGCGCTATATTAATTGTATAAATTGTTTAATTTTAATTGCTTAAATGAAAATTATCAAATGTGGAGCAATAAATATGGCGAATATGGCTTTCCGCCTTTGTCAGGTATATTTGAAAGAAAAAATATCGGAAATAATTTTCATATTAAATTTTTTGTACTTTTGTACTCATGTTTCATTTTGTAAAATCGAATATGAATATTAATTTCAAGAATGAAAGATGGGGACTGGCATATGTCCGTAAAACCCCTTTACCTCCCGATCAAACATGGAGAGAAGTGCCTTTTTATACCTATCTTGCAGACCGAGATGAAAACAAATACTACAAGGCAAAACACAAAGACAGACCAATTGATATTGACGCAATAGAAAGTTATCTCGTCATATCATTTATTTTTTCTTTTATAGAAATAAAACCTGATGAAACCGTATTTATCGATTGGGAGGGCAACTATTTCATCGGTAAAGAAGACAGTTTGGAACTGCCCGCAAACCGGAATATCATTTACTTGGATAAAATTCAAACAATGAAAAAAACGGTTTCTTTTATATTCTCACAAATACAAATAAAATCTGCCAATCAAAAAAAAATAACAACTCATGGACAACTCGTTGCGGTCTGAACCTGCTGACATTCCTTACCTGGAATCAGGGAAAAAATTACTGGCGCATATTTTTGATGCGCTAAGATATATCGTTGATGCAGATATTGAGAACATTTCCGAGGATGAACTGGAAGCGGCGCTGGAAACCCGCTTTGATGCTTTTTATTCGGAAGTAACGGATCCGCACCTTTCCAAAGGTAATAAACGGCTGCCTAAAGTTCTTTTGAGTGCCTGGAAGAATGTACAGGAAGATTCGGAACTTAACAAAGGATTTTGCATCCCTTCGCCTCTCGGTATTTTGTATCAAATGCTTACTGTGCCGGAGGAGCCACAGTCTGCCGCCTATGTAATTTTATTTTGCCGTTCCTTATTGTACGAAATATTTGAAGTATTTCCCGGGCATCCTTTTTCTCCAAACGATTATACCCCATTCGATTTTTCGGAAATAAGCAGCCGTCTCGATACATTTACAGGCTATACAAAAAAACACAAGAATATTTCCGAAACGAAGAATGATCTTATTCGCTCCATGCTTGCTCATTATCTTGCCCTGAAAAGTGTTTTTTATTTGCGGTTTAAAGATAAGGACGATGTTCGTAACTATTTAGAAGCAAAAAAAATATCGACATTACATACGAAAATTAAAGTAGAGTTCCACAAATTCACTTATTACAATGATTTGCCCGATGCTTCGTCTCTGATGAACGAACTGAGCGGCATCCCCATTCCGATAAAAGGAATAGATACGATTTTCCAGGGCGGTCTTAAAACCAATTCAAAGTCGAACCTTGTAATGAGAATAAGCGGACAGCCCGGTAGCGGAAAAACTTCGTTCGCATTGGCGCTTGCTGCTGCAATGTCTCCATTTGGCGCTTTTTCCTGTTATATTTCATTAGAAGAAGAACCGGAAGATTTGATTTGCAGGTTACATTCCCTGATTCCGGAATATTTGAAAAAACTGTCTGTTTATAACAATTGCAAAGAAATATCTTCATGGTTTGGCGCAAGCATGGCGTCTTTTAATCATAACAATACAGAAGAGAGCGCCAAAACAAAAATTGACGATTTTATCGAAGAATACCTTGAGAGGATATATGGAGTTTTGCAGGTGAAACAATATGACAGAAATTTGTTACCGCTTGTATGCCCTTTGATAATTGTAATTGACAACATTCGACCGTTCAGAAACTTGAACTTCGAGAAATTCATAAATAAATGCAGGCTGCTAAAAGCGCTGATAATCCTCATATCGCCAAATGAAGAACAATTCCGTAATGATATCGATTATATGGTGGATGTCGTGATAAATCTCAAACACGACGGGACTGCTGAATTAAAAGAAAAACCCGTCAGGATATTGCAACTGCTAAAAACAAGACATCAAATTGCCCGACAAGGCTCCCATGTATTTCACATGTCCGGCGAAAACGGAATACATATTTCCCCTCAACTTCCGTCGCAAACAGATAAAAAAGAAATAATATCCAAACTTACCCCCTCGGATATATTTTATATCAATTTTTTTAACGAATATAACAACATCCCCGCAAAGCATCCGGATGCTCCGAACGTGCCGATCTGGGACAAATCGCAAATACTCTTCCATGGCTATGGAAGCACAGGAAAAGCAGGACTTGCATTAACCATTTTACTCTATCCCCTCCTCAAAGAAAAAGTACGGAAAGGATTTCGTCCACAGATGAAGAGAAAAATCCCGCAAAAAAGAAAAGTCCTCGTCGTTTCGATGCTTTATCCGGAAAAATATTATATTCATCTGGAAAAAGAAATTAAAAATACATATCAAAAGATTAACAATCATTCAAAAATCGATTGCCTCTGTTTTTATTCAAGCCATCTTTCCCCGGAAGATTTTATCAACAAGATACTTGAGAAACTTGATACCGCAATCTTGGAAGGAGAACCTTTCACAGGCATCCTTTTAGACGGATTACACAATGCAACACTGCAATTCCCCAAATTGCAGGAAAGCAATATGGTATGGTTCACTCTTTATAGTTTACTTGCAAAATACCACCTTACCATCGCTACTGCTTTCACGAAATTCCTGATAAACGATGAAAACAGGAAAGATGACAAGAAGCTGCCCCAAGGAGAAGAACTTTTGTTGAACATCATGATACAAGCAGCAGATTATTCCTTTTGCGTCCGACAACTCAACGAAAATGATTACAAACAAATAAATCACGATAACGCTCAAAAGCGGGAAATCAAAGAAGGCCGGTACGTAATTTCTTTAGAATCGGCCATCAGACACCGATTTGGCGCCAAACCCGAAAACTTTCTCTGGAACAAAGAAGAATTTCTTCTTGAAGAATATCCTCCTGCAAATACAAAAAACACATCATATCCCATAATCCCAGGTTTATTTGATAATTTTTAAGGGAAACAATATATTCTAAAATATAGCAATTACAATTTTCTTATTAACCTGAGTTTTGGATAATTTGAGTTTGGAGTAATGTTAAAAAAATAAAAAACGAAGCACGCACAAGACAGAGCAACCGTTTAATTGCCGATAAAAAGGATTACCCCACATTGCAGTTCATCAGATTATAAAATACTGTAAAAAAGCCAAGTCCATTTTTTCAAATTCCGATTTGTGCACTACAAATTTTCGTTTTGTAAAGGGTAGCGGTTTGTATTTAAGGCGTCGATAAATGGCGTCGACTTTG